>NZ_LAYF01000013.1:0-209178 GCF_001588645.1 Streptococcus oralis
CTAGTACATGAACTTCCAGAGTACACAGGCCCAGTAGCGACAGTAGGT
Organism: Streptococcus oralis; assembly: GCF_001588645.1. Lineage (GTDB taxonomy): Bacteria > Bacillota > Bacilli > Lactobacillales > Streptococcaceae > Streptococcus > Streptococcus oralis_AB. The sequence continues at coordinate 49 of NZ_LAYF01000013.1, forward strand.
GACCAAGCTGCTCCAACAGTAGAGAAACCTGAGTTCAAGGGCGGTGTCAATGCAGTGATGGCTCTAGTGCATGAATTGCCAGAATACACAGGTCCGCTAGCAACAGTAGGTGACCAAGCTGCTCCAATGGTAGAGAAACCTGAGTTCCAGGGCGGAGTCAACTCCGTTATGGCCTTTAAACATGAGCTCCCAGCTTACACAGGTCCCTTATCAACAGTAGGCGACCAGGCAGCACCGACAGTAGAGAAACCAGAGTTCAAGCTAAGTTCGTTAGAAAAAACTCAGACTTCAGGAGCACCAGTTCAAATTGCCAAAGAAGACAAGAGATTGCCAGAAACTGGTGAGAAACAGTCAGAAACAGCTATTTTCTTGGCAAGTGTTGGACTAGCTCTATCTGCTATCTTTGTCGCAAAAAGTAAAAAAGAAATTAATTGACTTTGAAAAAAGAGATATTTCGTAGAGGGGCTTTGTCCCCTCTTTTTCTATATGAAGGAAGAGATTTATGTTTAAGATGCAAGGTCAATAAACTTTATAGTATAATGAATAGAGAGGAAAAAAACGATGAAAGTGATTGATCAAGCTTTATTAGAAAAAGTCATTATTGAACGTTGTCGTCACAGCCATAAGGGAGATTACGGTCGCCTGCTCTTGCTGGGAGGGACCTATCCTTATGGGGGAGCTATCATCATGTCAGCCATTGCAGCTGTCAAAAGCGGGGCAGGGTTGGTGACTGTTGGCACGGATAAGGAAAATATTCCGGCTCTGCACAGTCATTTACCTGAGGCCATGGCATTTTCTCTTCAAGATCAGCAATTGTTAAAAGAGCAGTTGGAAAAGGCAGAAGTTGTCTTGCTAGGTCCGGGTTTGCGAGAGGATGCATTCGGAGAAGAACTCGTAAAACGGGTCTTTGACAGCCTTAGAAAAGACCAGATTTTGATTGCAGATGGCGGTGCTTTGGGCATCTTAGCAAAAGCTCATTTGACATTCCCATCTAGTCAGCTCATCCTAACCCCCCACCAAAAGGAATGGGAAAGACTGTCTGGTATAGTTCTTGACCATCAAAATACAGAGGCGACTGCTAGGGCTCTTTCTGCTTTTCCTCAAAGGACGATTCTAGTCGAGAAGGGTTCAGCGACTCGTATCTGGAAAGCTGGTCAGTCTGAATATTATCAGTTACAGGTTGGAGGTCCCTATCAAGCAACTGGTGGGATGGGAGATACTCTGGCTGGGATGATTGCAGGTTTTGCAGGTCAGTTTCACCAAGTCAGTCTCTATGAGAGAGTGGTGGCAGCAACTCACCTTCATTCAGCTATTGCGCAAGAACTAGCTCAAGAAAACTACCTTGTCTTGCCTACCGAAATTAGTAAAGCTCTTCCGAAAACAATGAAAAAAATATCTCAAAAAGGCAGCTAATACCTTGGTTGCCTTTTTATGTTGATGTAGCTTTGTTGATAAGGTTTTCAAATACCTCAGAACTAGCGACCAACTGCTGAACTTGCGTGAAATTCTCACTTTTAAGGTCTGGGTTTTTACTCAAACTCGCAAGGAAAGCGAGATTGTTATCAAAGTTGAGGGGTGTCAAATCATGCTTTTTTTGATATAATTTTTAATGATGAATGCGAGAAATGATCGGTATGTGGTCGTTGATTTAGAGGCGACCAGCACCGGAAGCAAGGCAAAAATTATTCAAGTAGGCATTGTGGTGATTGAGAATGGTGAAATCATTGATCAGTATGCGACCGATGTCAATCCCCATGAACCCTTGGATTCTCATATCAAAGAATTAACGGGTCTGACCGATCAGCGTTTGGCTGCGGCACCAGAGTTTTCTCAGGTGGCCGGAAAAATTTTTGAATTGGTTAAGGACGGTATTTTTGTTGCGCACAATGTACAGTTTGATGCCAACCTTCTTGCAGAATTTCTCTTTTTTGAAGGATATGAATTGCGTACACCGCGGGTGGATACAGTTGAGCTTGCCCAAGTTCTATATCCTCAGTTTGAAAAGTATAACTTAGGTATCCTTTGTCAAGAGTTGGGCATTGAGCTGGAACATGCCCATACTGCCCTGTCAGATGCTCAGGCAACAGCTGAACTCTTGCTCTACATGCGTCAAAAACTATTTGAGTTACCAAAAGGGCTCTTAGAAAGCTTGCTAAAACTTGCAGACAACCTTCTCTATGAAAGTTATCTGGTGATTGAGGAGGTCTATCAGCAACAATCTCTCTTATCTTCGCCCGACTTGATGGAACTTCATGGGCTTTTCCTCAGAAAGGAAAGTCAAGCCTTAGTCCCACGCAAGTTATCCAAAGATTTTGCTAAAAATATTTCCTTATTGGGACTGGAGGAGCGTCCGCAACAGTTGGAATTTGCGGAGAAGGTTGAGCAATTATTGGAAGAGCACCAAACTTCCTTTATCCAAGCTCAAACGGGACTGGGCAAGACATACGGCTATCTCCTTCCAGCTTTGAATTTGAAGAGTGATGCCGGGATTTTAGTGAGTGTTCCGACCAAAATTCTTCAAAATCAGATTATGCAAGAAGAAGGTCAGCGTTTAAAAGAGGTTTTCCATCTGGAGATTCATAGTCTCAAGGGGCCTCAAAATTACTTGAAATTGGATGCCTTTCACCAAATTCTCTATCGATCTGAGTCCAATCGCCTTTTCACACGTTTTAAAATGCAACTGCTCATCTGGCTAACGGAGACAGAGACTGGTGATTTAGACGAAATCGGGCAACTTTATCGCTATCAGCACTTTCTGCCTGAACTAGTCCACGACGGCAAGCTTTCAAAGAAAAGTTTATTTGCTACAGAGGATTTTTGGAAACGAGGGCAGGAAAAGGCCAAAACCAGTCGTGTTCTTCTGACCAATCATGCCTATCTGGTCACTCGTTTGGAAGACAATCCAGAGTTTGTCGACAACCGTTTGGTAATTTTGGATGAAGCTCAAAAAATGCTGATAGCTCTGGAAAATCTAGCCCAGCAGGCTTATCGCCTTGAGGATCTTGTTACTCAAATTGAAAAGTCCTTGGAGACAGAGGAAGATTTGATTCAGAAACGTTTGCTTGAGAGTATTGGCTTTGAATGTCGTTACTTGATGGACCAGTATCAGTCAGGTCTTAAGAATGGAAAGTGGTTGGATTCTCTCGAACACTTGCGTCAGCATTTTTCGGAGTTAGTTATCCCAGAGTATCGAGAGCTTGCAAACTTTTTCACCTCGGACCGTGAATTTTGGCTTGCTACAGCAGAGAAATCGAGCAAGGATGTCTTGATTTGTTCAAGCAAAAAAGGCCGCTTTATACTAGCAGATTTATTGCCAGAAGATTGCAGTCTCCTAGGAGTATCGGCCACTCTTGAAATCAGCAATCGAGTTTCCCTAGCAGATCTATTGGGATTTCCGGATGCTCCGCTTGTTAAGCTTGATGTAGCAAAACAGGAGCAACAAGAAGTCTTTCTAGTCAATGACTTTCCTCTTGTGACAGAAGTTTCGCCTTTTGACTATGCTAGTGAAGTGGCTTCTGTCATTCGAAGCTTACAAGCCTTTCAAGAACCCTTATTGGTCTTGTTTACCTCAAAAGAAATGTTGCTGGCAGTTTCGGACCTGCTCGACCAACCTCATCTAGCTCAGTATAAAAATGGGGAACCAAGCCAACTGAAAAAACGTTTTGAAAAAGGTGAGCGCCAGATCTTGCTTGGAACAGGTAGTTTCTGGGAAGGGGTTGATTTTTCAACCCATCCTTGTGTAATTCAAGTGATTCCGAGATTGCCTTTCCAAAATCCCCATGAACCGTTAACCAAAAAATTAAACCAGGAACTGCGTCAAGAAGGGAAGAATCCTTTCTATGATTATCAGTTACCGATGGCTATCATTCGGCTAAAACAAGCCCTTGGTCGTACTGTTAGACGATCTGACCAAGGTTCGATTGCTCTAATCTTAGACAGTCGTGTCGTCAGCAAGCGTTACGGCAAACAAATCGCCCAAGCCTTGTCAAAAGAAAGGGCTGTTCAGGTCCTTTCTAGAGACCAGCTAGAGCCTGCTGTAGCTGATTTTCTCCAATCTCGTCGCAATAGAATGAAAGAAAAATCCCAGAAAGAGAAAAGGTAAAAAATATGAAACGTTCCTTCGACTCTCGAGTCGATTATAGCCTCCTCCTACCAGTGTTTTGTTTACTGGTGATTGGAGTAGTGGCCATTTATATAGCAGTTAGTCATGACTATCCAAATAATGTATTACCAATTCTAGGTCAGCAAATCGCTTGGATTGCCTTGGGTCTTGTCATTGGATTTGTGGTCATGTTCTTTAATACCGAGTTTTTATGGAAGGTGACTCCCTATCTTTATGGGCTAGGGCTAGCTTTGATGGTCCTACCTCTTGTTTTCTACAACCCAAATCTTGTAGCGTCAACAGGTGCCAAGAACTGGGTATCAATCGGTGGAACGACACTTTTCCAGCCATCGGAGTTCATGAAGATTTCCTATATCTTGATGTTGGCTCGTGCCGTTGTAAGATTCACTCAAAAACACAAGGAATGGCGACGGACTATTCCCTTGGATTTCCTATTGATTGGTTGGATGATTGCCTTTACCATACCAGTCTTGATCCTCTTAGCCCTACAAAGTGACTTGGGGACTGCCTTGGTCTTTGTAGCTATTTTTTCCGGTATGGTTCTCCTTTCAGGTGTTTCGTGGAAGATTATCATTCCTGTTTTTGCGACAGGGGTGACTGCAGTTGTAGGCTTCATGGCCATCTTTATAAGCAAGGATGGACGTGCCTTCTTGCATCAGATTGGGATGCCAACTTACCAGATCAACCGCATTTTGGCTTGGCTCAATCCCTTTGACTTTGCGCAAACAACGACTTACCAACAGGCGCAGGGACAAATTGCGATTGGAAGTGGTGGCTTGTTTGGACAAGGTTTCAATGTGTCCAATCTCCTCATTCCAGTACGTGAAAGTGATATGATTTTCACCGTAATTGCTGAAGACTTTGGCTTCATTGGTTCAGTCTTTGTGGTTGCTCTGTACTTGCTTCTTATTTATCGGATGTTGAAGATTACACTTAAGTCAAACAACCAGTTCTACACCTATATTTCGACTGGTTTTATCATGATGTTGCTCTTCCATATCTTTGAAAATATCGGTGCCGTGACAGGTTTGCTTCCTCTGACTGGGATTCCTCTGCCTTTCATTTCTCAAGGGGGCTCCGCTATTATTAGTAACCTCATCGGTGTCGGTCTTCTCTTGTCTATGAGTTACCAGACCAATCTAGCAGAAGAGAAAAGTGGAAAAGTTCCATTCAAACGAAAGAAAGTCGTCCTAAAACAAATCAAATAAGGAGGCCACTATGGCAAAAGTAGCAGTTATTTTAGCCCAGGGTTTTGAAGAAATTGAAGCCTTGACAGTAGTTGATGTCTTGCGTCGAGCAAACATTTCATGTGATATGGTAGGATTTGAAGAGCAGGTGACAGGGTCACATGACATTCAGGTAAAAGCTGATCGTGTTTTTGATGGTGGTTTGTCCGATTATGACTTGGTCGTTCTTCCAGGAGGTATGCCAGGATCAGCTCACCTACGGGATAATCCAGCCCTCATTTCTGAGATTAAAGCCTTTGACCAAGCAGGAAAGAAAATTGCTGCCATCTGTGCAGCCCCAATCGTTCTTCATCAAGCAGGTGTCCTGAAAGACAAACACTTTACTTGTTATGACGGAATTCAGGAGCAAATTACTGACGGAATTTATCAAAAGCAAACAGTGGTTGTGGATGGTAATCTAACAACCAGCCGAGGACCGTCAACTGCCCTTGCCTTTGCCTATGAGTTGGTAGAGCAATTGGGAGGAGATGCCGAAAGTTTACGAGACGGCATGCTCTATCGAGATGTCTTTGGAAATCAACAGTAAGACGAGAGTTCGGCTCTCGTTTTTTTTATTTACTCCGTGTCTAAAAATGTTTCATATGATTGTCTTACGTTTTTATATCAATCTTTTATAAATCAATCAAGCTTTGTCTAGCATAAGAAGGAAATCTATCTCTAGAAATGTTAGTGTTTTCAAGTTGTTAGATAGAATAGTTCAGATTTCTACTGAAATCAATAGATTCTTGAAAAAGATAGAATATTCAATAAATGCTATATTAAAATGCTTTATCATGCGAATTAATCTGCTTGTATTAATTTGAAATATAAAGTACTTTCTCTGTAATATAATTGAAACGTGTTACTAGTATATTAAAATTAGTAAGAATTTTTTGCATATACGAAACTGGGGGAGTGATATGTTGGAAACTTTCGGAAAAATATTCAAAGTCATTAGAGAATCAAAAAAAATGTCCCTGAAAGAGGTGGCTGCTGGTGATATTTCCGTAGCTCAGCTATCCCGTTTTGAACGGGGAGTCAATGGGATCACACTTGATTCTTTTTATTGCTGTTTAAAAAATATGGCCGTTTCCCTAGAGGAGTTTCAGTATGTTTACCATAATTACATTGATTCAGATGATGTGCTGTTCTCAAAAAAAGTAGCTGATGCATATCAGGAAAACAATGTTGTCAAGCTCCAGAATATTTTGTCTAGCTCAGAAGCTTTGACCGAACAGTTTCCTGAGAAGAAAAACTATAAACTCAATACGATCATTGTCAGAGCTCTTCTGTCTTCCTGTTGCCCAGATTTTCAGATTAGCAAGAAGGATATAGAATTTCTGACGGATCATCTCTTTTCTGTTGAGGAGTGGGGGCGTTATGAACTCTGGCTCTTTACAAACAGTGTTGATTTGATGACCTTGGAAACGTTGGAAACCTTCGCTAGTGAGATGATCAATCGTACCCAGTTTTATAACAACCTACCTGAAAATCGCCGCCGTATTATCAAGATGCTACTTAATGTCATTAGCGTCTGTATAGAAGGAAACCATCTGCTAGTTGCTATGAGGTTTCTCAATTATCTCGATCACTCTAAAATTCCTGAAACAGATCTATATGATCGAACGCTGATTAAGTATCATAGGGCTCTGTATGCCTACAAGGTTGGGAATACTAATGCTCTCAGTGACATCGAGCAATGCCTATCTTTTTTTGAATTTTTAGATTCCTTTGGTGTTGCCCAAAAGCTTAAAGAACAGTTTGAAAGAATTTGCCTTTCATAGTTGTAGATGTGCAACAAAAAATGATCATTTTGAAAAATATACTAGAATAAGGGCATAACTTTATACTAAATTCAGAAGGAGGCTTTATGATGGAGAAAAAGATTCATTATAAGATGCATAAAGTTAAGAAAAACTGGGTAGCCATTGCTTTGACTACCTTGGCCCTTATTGTAGCACCAAAGGTACTTGGTCTAGAACCAGGCGTTGTCCATGCGGATGATGTAAAGCAGGTTGTAGTTCAAGAACCTGCTACAGCTCAGACTAGTGGTCCGGGTCAGCAAACTCCAGCCCAAGCTAAAATAGCATCTGAGCAAGAAGCAGAAAAAGCAACCCCTGCAGACAAGGTGACAGGCGATGTTGCTGCTAGTGAAAAACCTGCTAAACCAGCAGAAAATACAGAAGAAACAGTTCAAACCAATGCTCAAGAGCCTGCTAAACCAGCAGATACGAAAGAAGCATCTACAGAAAAGGCTGCTGTTGCTGAAGAAGTTAAAGCTACTAATGCAATCACAGAAACCCCTAAAACAGAAGTAGCAGACCAGGATAAACAAGCAGGGCCAACAACTGCCCAAGACCAAGAAGGCGGCAAACGAGAAAAATCGGCTGTTGAAGACAAGATTGTTGCAAATCCAAAGGTTGCAAAGAAAGATCGCTTGCCCGAACCTGCTCAAAAACAAGGAGCAGTAGCTGAAAGAATGGTAGCAGATCAGGCTCAACCTGCACCTGTAAATGCTGACCATGATGATGATGTCCTATCTCATATTAAGACCATTGATGGTAAAAATTACTATGTTCAGGACGATGGTACAGTTAAAAAGAACTTTGCAGTTGAACTTAATGGGAGAATACTTTATTTTGATGCAGAAACGGGTGCCTTAGTTGATTCAAATGAATATCAGTTCCAACAAGGAACCAGCAGTCTCAATAATGAATTCTCCCAAAAGAATGCTTTCTATGGTACGACTGACAAGGATATTGAAACTGTAGACGGTTATTTGACAGCAGATAGCTGGTATCGTCCAAAGTTCATCTTAAAAGATGGAAAAACATGGACGGCATCGACAGAAACAGACTTACGTCCTCTTTTGATGGCTTGGTGGCCTGATAAACGTACTCAGATTAATTACCTCAACTATATGAACCAGCAAGGTCTGGGAGCAGGTGCTTTTGAAAACAAAGTGGAACAAGCTCTCCTGACAGGTGCTTCTCAGCAGGTTCAGCGCAAAATTGAGGAAAAAATTGGTAAAGAAGGCGATACCAAATGGTTGAGAACGCTGATGGGTGCCTTTGTCAAAACCCAGCCAAACTGGAATATCAAGTCAGAGTCTGAAACAACTGGTACTAAAAAGGACCACTTGCAGGGTGGAGCTTTGCTTTATACTAATAATGAGAAGAGCTCTCATGCTGACTCTAAGTTCCGTCTGCTTAACCGTACCCCTACTAGTCAAACAGGTAAACCTAAGTACTTCATTGACAAGTCAAACGGTGGTTATGAGTTCTTGCTCGCTAACGACTTTGACAACTCTAATCCAGCTGTTCAGTCCGAACAACTCAACTGGTTGCATTTTATGATGAACTTTGGAAGCATCGTAGCCAATGATCCGACTGCTAATTTTGATGGAGTTCGTGTCGATGCGGTGGACAATGTCAACGCAGACTTGCTCCAAATCGCATCTGACTACTTCAAGTCTCGCTACAAGGTTGGAGAAAGTGAAGAAGAAGCCATCAAGCATTTGTCTATCTTGGAAGCTTGGTCTGATAACGATCCTGACTACAACAAAGATACTAAAGGTGCTCAACTAGCAATTGACAACAAGCTACGCTTGTCCTTGCTTTATTCATTCATGCGTAATCTATCTATCCGTAGCGGAGTAGAGCCAACGATTACAAATAGTCTAAATGATCGTTCTTCTGAAAAGAAAAATGGCGAACGAATGGCTAACTATATCTTTGTGCGGGCTCATGACAGTGAAGTACAAACCGTTATTGCCGATATCATCCGAGAAAATATCAATCCAAACACGGATGGTTTGACCTTTACCATGGATGAGCTCAAGCAAGCCTTCAAGATCTACAACGAAGATATGCGCAAGGCCGACAAGAAGTATACGCAGTTCAATATCCCAACTGCTCATGCTCTCATGCTCTCCAACAAAGACTCCATCACTCGGGTCTACTATGGTGATCTCTATACAGATGACGGTCAATATATGGAGAAAAAATCTCCTTACCACGATGCTATCGATGCCCTGTTGCGTGCTCGTATTAAGTATGTAGCAGGTGGACAAGACATGAAAGTCACATATATGGGTGTACCTCGTGAGGCTGATAAATGGTCTTACAATGGTATTTTGACTTCTGTCCGCTACGGTACTGGTGCCAATGAAGCAACAGATGAAGGAACAGCAGAAACTCGTACTCAAGGGATGGCTGTGATTGCTTCAAACAACCCTAACCTCAAGTTAAATGTATGGGATAAACTGCAAGTCAATATGGGAGCAGCCCACAAGAATCAATACTATCGCCCTGTGCTTTTGACGACCAAAGATGGTATTTCCCGCTATCTAACTGACGAAGAAGTGCCGCAATCGCTCTGGAAGAAGACAGATGCTAATGGTATTTTGACCTTTGATATGAATGATATTGCAGGCTACAGCAATGTACAGGTTTCTGGATATCTGGCTGTTTGGGTACCAGTTGGCGCTAAGGCAGATCAGGATGCTCGTACAACAGCAAGCAAGAAGAAAAACGCTAGTGGTCAAGTTTATGAATCTAGCGCAGCTCTTGATTCTCAGTTGATTTACGAAGGCTTCTCTAACTTCCAAGACTTTGCAACCCGCGATGACCAATATACCAATAAAGTCATTGCTAAAAATGTCAACCTCTTCAAGGAATGGGGAGTAACTTCATTTGAGCTACCACCTCAGTATGTATCTAGCCAAGACGGTACTTTCTTAGATTCTATCATTCAGAATGGTTATGCCTTTGAAGACCGCTATGATATGGCGATGAGCAAGAACAATAAATATGGTTCTTTAAAAGATTTGCTCAATGCTCTTCGTGCGCTTCACAGTGTTAATATCCAAGCCATCGCGGACTGGGTACCAGACCAAATCTATAACCTACCAGGTAAGGAAGTGGTAACAGCAACACGTGTCAACAACTACGGAACCTACCGTGAAGGTGCAGAAATCAAGGAAAAACTCTATGTAGCTAATAGTAAGACCAATGGAACTGATTTCCAAGGTAAGTACGGTGGCGCCTTCTTAGATGAGCTCAAAGCTAAATATCCAGAAATCTTTGAACGAGTACAGATTTCCAATGGTCAAAAGATGACAACAGATGAGAAGATTACCAAGTGGTCGGCTAAGTACTTCAATGGTACCAATATCTTAGGTCGTGGTGCTTACTATGTTCTTAAAGACTGGGCTAGCAACGACTATCTCACTAACAGAAATGGCGAGATAGTATTGCCTAAGCAATTAGTTAATAAGAATGCTTACACAGGATTTGTTAGTGATGCCAATGGTACTAAGTTCTATTCAACTAGTGGTTATCAAGCTAAAAATTCCTTTATCCAAGATGAAAATGGAAATTGGTATTACTTCGATAAACGAGGCTATCTTGTAACAGGTGCTCATGAAATTGATGGCAAGCACGTTTATTTCTTGAAGAATGGTATTCAACTTCGTGATTCTATCCGTGAAGATGAAAATGGTAATCAGTACTACTATGATCAAACTGGTGCCCAAGTTCTCAACCGTTACTACACTACTGATGGTCAAAACTGGCGTTACTTTGATGCCAAGGGCGTTATGGCTCGAGGTCTTGTCAAGATAGGAGATGGACAGCAATTCTTTGATGAAAACGGCTATCAGGTTAAGGGCAAGATTGTGAGTGCTAAAGATGGCAAACTTCGTTACTTTGACAAGGATTCAGGAAATGCTGTTATCAATCGTTTTGCTCAAGGTGATAACCCAAGTGATTGGTACTATTTCGGAGCAGATGGAGTTGCAGTGACAGGTCTTCAAAAGATTGGTCAACAAACACTTTACTTTGACCAAGATGGCAAGCAAGTCAAGGGTAAAATCGTGACACTTTCAGATAAGAGTATCCGTTACTTTGATGCCAACTCAGGAGAAATGGCGGTCGGCAAGTTTGCTGAAGGTGCCAAGAACGAATGGTATTACTTTGACAAAACTGGTAAAGCAGTGACAGGTCTTCAAAAGATTGGCAAACAAACACTTTACTTTGACCAAGATGGTAAGCAAGTCAAGGGTAAAGTAGTAACTTTGGCTGATAAATCCATCCGTTACTTTGATGCCGACTCAGGAGAAATGGCAGTCGGCAAGTTTGCAGAAGGTGCCAAGAACGAATGGTATTACTTTGACCAAACTGGTAAAGCAGTGACAGGCCTTCAAAAGATTGACAAACAAACACTTTACTTCGACCAAGATGGCAAGCAAGTCAAGGGCAAAATCGTGACACTTTCAGATAAGAGTATCCGTTACTTTGATGCTAACTCAGGAGAGATGGCAACCAACAAGTTTGTCGAAGGTTCCCCAAATGAGTGGTACTATTTTGATCAAACTGGAAAAGCAGTGACAGGCTTGCAGCAGGTTGGTCAACAGACTCTCTATTTCACGCAAGACGGTAAGCAAGTCAAAGGAAAAGTTGTTGATGTGAATGGAGTTAGTCGATATTTCGATGCCAATTCAGGGGATATGGCTCGAAGCAAATGGATTCAACTTGAAGATGGAAGTTGGATGTATTTTGACCGCGATGGTAGAGGTCAAAACTTCGGAAGAAACTAATCGAATGTAGCTCAATAAAAATCAAACTTTATCTGACGATATACAAAAACGATAACTCCTTTAAAGGACGTTATCGTTTTTTGACTGTTTGGAGAATAAATTACAATTGAAAAGAAAGATGGAATCATTGGAAACTGTAATGAATTAACAAGAGATTCCATATTGGAATAATCTTTTTCTGCTCTCTAATGTGGTATTCAAAGCAATGAGGATTCTATTTTTAAAGTTTGGAAATCCAAAAGCGTTTCGTTTGCGAATAATGACGCGGTTGTTAGTAGTTTCTATTTTTTAATTTGTGCATTTGAGAGAAGAAAGATTTTGCTTGATTATTTAAATAGGAGCTATTCTTCACAAAAAGGCTCCATCGATGCAATAGTGTTTTACTCTCTATAGAAATTATAGAGCCGAAAAATCTAGGAAATCATCGCTTTTTTCATAAAAAAATGGTATAATGAAGGGTATGAAATATCACGACTATATATGGGATTTAGGTGGTACCCTATTGGATAATTATGAGACTTCTACAGCAGCTTTTGTAGAAACCTTAGCCCAATACGGAATAGAGCAAGAACACGACCGTGTCTACGAAGCCTTGAAGGTTTCGACAGCTTTTGCCATCGAGAAGTTTGCACCAGATATCGAGGTTTTTTTAGAGAACTACAAAGAAAATGAGGCGCGTGAGCTAGAGCATCCAGTTTTGTTTGAGGGAATTCCAGAATTACTCAAAGACATTTCGGACAAGGGTGGTCGCCATTTCTTGGTTTCTCATCGAAATGACCAAGTGCTAGAACTTCTTGCTAAGACCCAGATAGCGAACTACTTCACCGAGGTGGTGACTGCCAGTTCTGGCTTTAAACGGAAACCAGATCCTGAGTCCATGATTTATTTACGTGATAAATATCATATTACATCTGGTTTGGTCATTGGTGACAGAAATATTGATGTAGAAGCAGGTAAAGCTGCTGGCTTAGATGCCTATCTTTTTAATAACGTTGCGACATTGAGACAAGCAATAGACATGTAAGAAAAGGGAAAAAATGACAGAAGAAATCAAAAATCAACAGGCACAGGATTATGATGCCAGTCAAATTCAAGTTTTGGAGGGACTTGAAGCTGTTCGTATGCGTCCAGGTATGTATATTGGATCGACTTCAAAAGAAGGTCTTCACCATCTAGTATGGGAAATCGTTGATAACTCAATTGACGAAGCTCTAGCTGGATTTGCCAGTCACATCCAAGTCTTTATAGAGCCTGATAATTCCATCACCGTTGTGGATGATGGGCGTGGAATTCCTGTTGATATTCAGGAAAAGACAGGACGTCCCGCTGTTGAGACCGTTTTTACAGTCCTTCACGCTGGAGGAAAATTCGGCGGTGGCGGATACAAGGTTTCAGGTGGATTGCACGGTGTAGGTTCATCAGTAGTAAATGCCCTCTCAACTCAACTAGATGTTCATGTTCATAAAAACGGTAAGATTCATTACCAAGAATACCGTCGTGGTCATGTTGTTGCTGATCTTGAGGTGGTTGGAGATACAGATAAAACGGGAACAACAGTTCACTTCACACCAGATCCAGAGATTTTTACAGAAACAACGACTTTTGACTTTGAAAAATTAAACAAACGTATTCAAGAACTAGCCTTTTTGAACCGAGGCCTTCGAATCTCCATCACAGATAAGCGTGAAGGTCTCGAACAGACTAAACATTACCACTATGAAGGTGGGATTGCTAGTTACGTTGAATATATCAACGAGAACAAGGATGTTATCTTTGATACACCAATCTACACAGACGGTGAGATGGATGATATCACAGTTGAAGTAGCCATGCAGTACACAACCGGTTACCACGAAAACGTCATGAGTTTCGCCAATAACATTCACACCCATGAAGGTGGTACGCATGAGCAAGGTTTCCGTACAGCTCTGACACGTGTTATCAATGATTATGCTCGCAAGAATAAGCTACTAAAAGACAATGAAGATAACCTAACAGGGGAAGATGTTCGTGAAGGATTGACAGCTGTTATCTCTGTCAAGCACCCTAATCCGCAGTTTGAAGGACAAACCAAGACTAAATTGGGAAATAGCGAAGTAGTCAAGATTACCAATCGACTCTTCAGCGATGCCTTCTCTGATTTTCTCATGGAAAATCCTCAGATTGCTAAGCGTATCGTGGAAAAAGGGATCTTGGCTGCCAAGGCTCGTGTAGCTGCCAAGCGTGCGCGTGAAGTCACACGCAAGAAATCTGGTTTGGAAATTTCCAATCTGCCAGGAAAACTAGCAGACTGTTCTTCTAACAACCCTGCTGAAACCGAACTCTTCATCGTCGAAGGAGACTCAGCTGGTGGATCAGCCAAATCTGGTCGTAATCGTGAATTCCAAGCTATCTTGCCAATTCGTGGTAAGATCTTGAACGTTGAAAAAGCTAGCATGGATAAAATCCTTGCAAACGAAGAAATTCGAAGTCTTTTCACAGCCATGGGAACAGGATTTGGTGCAGAATTTGATGTCACTAAGGCTCGTTACCAAAAACTCGTTTTGATGACCGATGCCGATGTTGATGGAGCCCACATTCGAACTCTCTTGCTAACCTTGATTTATCGCTATATGAAACCAATCTTAGAGGCTGGTTATGTCTACATTGCCCAACCACCGATTTATGGGGTTAAGGTTGGAAGTGAGATCAAAGAATACATTCAACCTGGTGCAGATCAAGAAATTAAACTCCAAGAAGCCTTAGCACGTCACAGTGAAGGGCGTTCAAAACCAACCATCCAACGTTATAAAGGTTTGGGAGAAATGGATGACCACCAATTATGGGAAACAACCATGGATCCTGAACATCGCTTGATGGCGCGTGTTTCGGTAGATGATGCTGCCGAAGCAGATAAAATCTTTGATATGTTGATGGGAGATCGAGTAGAACCTCGTCGCGAATTTATCGAAGAAAACGCTGTTTACAGTACACTTGACGTCTAAAAAATGTGGGAAATAGTTCCCTTGGTTTAAAAAATATGATATAATCATTACGATTGTTTCTAGTATAAAAGGAGTTTGATATGTCTAATGGACAACTAATTTATCTAATGGTTGCAATTGCAGTCATTCTGATCTTAGCTTATGTAACAGCTATCTTTTTACGTAAGCGTAATGTAAGCAGATTAACGGCCCTTGAAGAAAGAAAAGAAGAACTCTACAACCTTCCTGTAAATGATGAGGTTGAAGCCGTTAAAAACATGCACTTGATTGGTCAAAGCCAGGTGACCTTCCGTGAATGGAACCAAAAATGGGTTGATTTATCTCTGAACTCATTTGCTGATATTGAAAATCACCTCTTTGAAGCTGAAAGCTACAATAATTCTTTCCGTTTTTTCAAAGCTTCTCACAAGATTGATCAAATTGAGAGCCAAATTGGCTTGATTGAAGAAGATATTGCAGCTATTCGCAATGCCCTTTCTGAACTTGAAAAACAAGAATCTAAGAATAGTGGCCGTGTCCTTCATGCTTTGGACTTGTTTGAATCCCTTCAACATACTGTTGCAGAAGACTCGGAGAAATATGGGAAGGCCCTTCCTGAGATTGAGAAACAATTGGAAAACATCCAATCTGAATTCTCTCAATTTGTTACCCTAAATTCATCAGGTGACCCGGTTGAAGCGGCAGCAATTCTTGATTCAACTGAAAATCATATTCTCGCTTTGACACACATCGTTGAGCGAATTCCAGCTCTTGTTGAAACCTTGACAAAGGAACTGCCAGAACAATTGGCAGATTTGGAAGAAGGTTATCGCAAGCTGTTGGATGCCAACTACCACTTTACAGAAACAGATATTGAATCCCGTTTCCAACTTTTGCATGAGTCTTTGAAAAATAATCAAGAAAATATTCGTCAGTTGGAATTGGACAATGCAGAGTATGAAAATAATCGCATCCAAGAAGAAATCAACGCACTTTATGATATCTTCACTCGTGAAATTGCAGCTCAAAAAGTGGTTGAAAGTCTTCTTTCGACATTACCAACTTATCTCAACCACTTGAAAGAAAATAATCAGGTGCTTGTTCAAGATCTTGAACGTTTGACTAAAACCTACCTTCTTCCTGAAAGTGATGGCAATCATGTTCGTCGTCTTCAAGCAGAATTGGCTGCACTTGATACGGCAATCATGGAAGTGACAGAGGATAAAGGTGAGTCAACACAAGCCTACTCTGCTCTTGAAGAACAGTTGGAAATGCTTCAAAGCAACCTCAAGGATATAGAGGATGAGCAAATCTCTGTTAGCGAACGACTTGCGCAAATTGAAAAAGACGACCTCAATGCTCGCCAAAAAGCAAATGTCTATGTGAACCGTTTGCATACTATCAAACGTTACATGGAGAAGAGAAACTTGCCAGGTATTCCCCAAAGTTTCTTGAAACTTTTCTTTACTGCAAGTCATAACACAGAAGATTTGATGGCAGAGTTAGAACAACCGCAAGTGAATATTGAATCGGTTAAACGCGTTCTTGAAATTGCAACAAATGATATGGAAGCACTTGAAACAGAAACCTATGATATCGTTCAATATGCAACCTTGACGGAGCAACTCTTGCAATACTCAAACCGTTACCGTTCATTCGATGAGCGTATCCAAGAGGCCTTCAACGAAGCGCTTGAAATTTTTGAAAAAGAGTTTGACTACCAGGCATCATTTGAAAAAATTTCACAAGCCTTGGAAGTTGCTGAACCAGGGGTTACAAACCGTTTTGTAACTTCATATGAGAAAACACGTGAAGCGATTCGTTTTTAAAAATAGAAGCTTAGAAGATTTCTAAGCTTTTTTATTTTCCTAAAAAAAGACAGAATCCCTGTTTATCATTGAAATAATAGCCTCGATTTGATATGATGGAAATATGAAAAAAAATAGAGCGAAACGTGTTTCTCACGATAAAACGAGAAGGCTATTGCTTTCCCTTGTTGGAATCTTAGGAATTGCTACGATTCTATTAGGGAGTGCTATTGGTTATAAGCTACTACAAAAGCAATCTTACGAACAAAAAATTGAAGCGCTAAAAAGCGAAAAGGACCAGCAATTCAACTCAGGTAGTCAGAAGGACCATTTTCGAAAAGGCCAAGCTGAGGTGATTGCCTACTACCCTCTGCAAGGAGAAGAAGTCATTGCGTCTGTTAGAGAAAAAATCAACCAGGATATCAAAGAAAAGCTGGAAGATAAAGAGGATTTGGTCTTTTATTATACCGAGCAGTTGGACCACGTCTTAAAGGGAGTTGTTGCTCGTAATATCAGCAAGCAAGTCTATGATTTGTCTGCATTAAAGGTTGAAGAAAAAGAAAAGACTTCCTTAGGGAAAATTTTCTTGACTGAAGATGGGAAAGATTTTGACCTCAGTAGACTTTTCAAAGATGCAAGCAAGGCTAAGGAACTCTTACTGACTCAAATCAAATCAACTCTAGAAGATAAGAAACTTGACCAGGAAAAAATTGATCAAGTTATAAAGAGCTTCACAGACCAAGAATTGACATCTTGGAGCTTTGATTATAAGGATAGTCAAATCATCCTTTATCCTGCTAATGCTGGAGAGACTGTTGAGGAAATTGCTTTACCAATATCCAGTTTCTTTGATGTCATTGAGTCTTCTTATCTATTAGAAAAGGATGCTGAACTTTACCAAGCATACTTTGCTAAGAAAAATAAAAAGGTTGTAGCCTTGACCTTTGACGATGGTCCAAATCCAACTACAACCACACAGGCTTTGGATACTTTAGCTAAATATGGTGTAAAAGCAACCTTCTTTGTACTTGGTAAAAACATTGCAGGTAATGAAAATCTTCTAAAACGAATGAAATCAGAAGGTCATGTTGTAGGAAACCACAGCTGGAGTCATCCCGTTCTTTCACAACTTTCGCTCGAAGACGCTAAAAAGCAAATCACTGATACAGAAGATTTGTTAACTCAAGTTTTAGGATCAAGCTCTAAACTGATGCGCCCACCTTATGGTGCCATCACTGATGATATTCGAAACGGCCTTGATTTAAGCTTCATCATGTGGGACGTGGATAGTTTGGACTGGAAGAGTAAAAACGAGACAGCCATTTTGACAGAGATTCAACGTCAGGTTCGCAATGGTTCCATCATCCTCATGCATGATATTCATGGTCCTTCGGTTAATTCTCTACCAAGTGTCATTGAGTATTTAAAGGGTGAAGGGTATACATTTGTGACCGTTCCTGAATTGCTCAATTCTCGCTTGAAAGCTCACGAGATCTATTACGATCGTGATCAATAATTGTTAAAATCTAAAGGGGCAAGTGTTCTGATAATCAGGATTTTGTTTCTTTAGATTTTCTTCACATAGAAAGGAAAAACGATGAAATCTTACAACCTTAATAATGGAGTTTCAATTCCTGTACTAGGATTTGGAACATGGAAAGCTGAAAATGGAGAGGTAGCCTACCAAGCCGTTTTAGAAGCCTTAAAGGCTGGCTATCGTCATATCGATACTGCAGCTATCTATAAAAATGAGGAAAGTGTTGGTCGTGCTATTCGAGATAGCGGTCTTCCACGACAAGAAATCTTTGTAACGACCAAACTCTGGAATACCAATCACAGCTATGATGAAGCTCGCCAAGCATTTGAAGAATCAATGGAAAAACTGGGATTGGATTATCTAGATTTGTACCTTATCCATTGGCCAAATCCAAAACCTTTAAGAGAAAATGACGAATGGAAAACTCGCAATGCTGAAGTCTGGAGAGCGATGGAGGACCTTTACCAAGAAGGAAAAATCCGTGCTATCGGCGTTAGTAATTTCCTTCCCCATCATTTGGATGCCTTGCTTGAGACAGCAAGAATTATCCCGGCGGTCAATCAGGTACGCTTGGCTCCAGGAGTTTATCAAGAGGAAGTGGTTGACTACTGTAAAGAGAAAGGAATTCTCTTAGAGGCATGGGGACCATTTGGGCAAGGGGAGTTGTTTGAACAGAAAGAAGTCCAAAAAATTGCTGCGAAGCATGGGAAAACAGTGGCTCAAATTGCCTTGGCTTGGAGTTTGGCAGAAGGATTTTTACCCCTACCTAAGTCCGTGACAGCCTCTCGCATCCAGAGCAATCTTGACTGTTTTGGAATTGAACTCAGCAAAGACGAGCGAGAAGTCTTAAAGACAATTTCAGTGACTTCGGGCGCACCTCGTGTGGATGAGATGGATTTTTAATTTTTAAAATCGATTTATACCGAATTAACAAAGACTAGGAATTTTAAATCCTAGTCTTTTTATGTATAAAAAATCTAAATTGTTTGTATAATGAAATAATTTTATGGATTGAAATATAGGAACGAATTTAAAAAACTTTGGTTTGATGGGGCAAATAACACGAATTATAAAATTAAATAAGTAAAATATATACGTAAATATTACATTTTTGTGACAATTCAGATTTTTATGAAAATTTATGATTATTTGCGTTATAATAGGTATACTTTAAAGAAAAAGGAGATTATTTATGAATAGACGACAACGTTTTTCATTACGGAAATACAAATTTGGTCTTGCTTCAGTTTTATTGGGAACTGCATTGGTTTTTGGAGCAAGTCAAGTCAGTGCCAATGAGCAGAGTACAGGTGAAAATCAAGATCAAACTCAGGAAATTAAGACAGAGCTAAAAGACGATAAACACTCAAACTCTTCTACTGACCAAACCAATACTAATGGGATAGCACCAGTAGTTGGAGAGAAACAAGAAGTTGAAACTTCTAAAGAGGATGCTAGTAAACAAGATGCTAAGGTAGATGCTCCGGTTGATAAAACTGCTGAAGCCCAAGAATCAGGAAAAGATAGCGCAGTTGCAAAAGAAGAAAATCAAGGTGTCGTTCAAAAAGAAACAACAGTCGATACCAGTACAGCGCCTGCTACTGAGAAGGCCTCTACCATAGAGAAAAAAGAGGCTAAAGCAACGACAGCTCCTAAAACTACTGGAGAAACAGCAACTACTGAAAAAGAACAAGAAAAAGCTGAGTCTGCAAAACCCAATAGTCTTTCAAGCAATGATATCATCACAGTACCGAAAACTTGGAAGGCTGGTTACAAGGGGACAGGGACCGTTGTTGCCATTATTGACTCAGGGCTTGATTTGAATCATGAGGTTCTTCGAATTTCGGATCCGTCAAAAGCAAAATTTAAAAACAAGGAAGCCATCGAAGCAGCTAAAAAGGCTGCTGGAATCGACTACGGTAAATGGTATAGCGATAAGGTTGTCTATGCCTATGACTACTTTGACGGAACAGATAAGATCAAAGAAGCAGAAAGAACTTCTCATGGGATGCACGTAACAGGGATTGCTGCTGGAAACCCTGATAAAGAAGCACCGAATGGTGAAAAGGTCTATGGTGTTGCACCAGAAGCCCAAGTCATGTTTATGCGTGTCTTTTCAGATCGCCAAAAGACGACCAGTTCTGCTCTTTATGTAAAGGCGATTGATGACGCAGTTGCCTTAGGAGCAGATGCTATTAATATGAGTTTGGGATCTAGCACTGGTTCTATGGTGGATGCTGGTTCCGATATCGTGGATGCCATCAAACGGGCTCGTGCCAAGGGAGTTTCTGTTCTTATCTCAGCAGGAAATAGTAATACATTCGGAAATGGTTATTCAAAACCACTAGCTGAAAACCCAGACTATGGCTTGGTTGGAAATCCATCCACTGTTGAGGATTCGATTTCAGTTGCTTCTGTCAACAACAAAACATTGACGACAGCCGTTTTTGAAGTCAAAGGTCTAGAGGGAAATGCCGGCCTTCATAACGGAAAATTTGATTATAATCAACCTGAAGCAGATAAGGACTTTGAAAAAGGAAAAGAGTACGAATACGTCGAAGCAGGGTTAGGTCGTGAAGAAGATTTTGCGAAGTTGGATTTAACTGGGAAACTTGCCCTCATTCAGCGTGGAGCCATGAACTTTTCAGAGAAGATCAAAAATGCACGAAAACACGGTGCACTTGGTGCTTTGATCTACAATAATGTAGAAGGTGCAAACATCAATATGGCTATTGATGATGAAGCAAAGAAAATTCCTTCTGTATTTATTTCTAAACAGTATGGTGAAGCCTTAAAATCAGGAAACTACAAGATTGTTTTTAATGGTAAGATGGATAATCGTCCTTCTGATGTAGCCAATCAGCTATCTGACTTTTCAAGTTGGGGAGTGACTACCGATGGACAATTGAAACCAGACGTGACAGCTCCTGGCGGCAATATTTACTCATCCTTTAATGACAATACCTATGGTAGTATCAGCGGAACCAGTATGGCGGCTCCTCACGTTACGGGTGTTGCAGTTCTGGTTAAGGAATACCTTCAAAAACACCATCCAGAATTGACTCCTGAGCAAGTATCAGAGACTGTCAAGGCCTTGATCATGTCAACTGCAAAACCACATGTTAATAAGGACACAGGCACTTATACCTCTCCTCGTCAGCAAGGTTCTGGTATTGTGGATACAGCTGCTGCAGTGTCAACAGACCTCTATGTAACGGGTGAAAATGGCTATCCAAGCGTGACTTTAGGAAATGTTGGAGATCAATTTACTTTCAAGGTCACTGTACACAATATTTCAGATACTGACCGTACTCTCAAGATGGTAGTGAATACCAATACAGACGAGGTCCAAGATGGAAAATTCACCCTTCGACCGCGAAAACTAACGGAGACAGTCTGGCCTGAAGTGACGGTCAAAGCCCACAGCAGTCAAACAGTTACCGTTAAAGTAGATGCCAGAAAATTTGCTGATCAACTCAGCAAACAAATGCCAAATGGCTATTTCCTTGAAGGGTTTGTTCGATTTGTAGATCCAGCAGATGATGGGGATATTGTGAGTCTTGCATTTATGGGCTTCCGAGGTGAATTCCAAAATCTTCCTGCTGTCGAAAAACCAATTTACAACCTTGTTCGAGAAGGAAAAAATGGATTTTACACAGAAGTAGACAAGGAAAATCCTGCCGTTAACTACTCTAATGATGCCACCTATCTCGCAACCTTGCAAAATGACCTTCTAGTTTCTCAAGGTCAACGCCAAGGACGCCGAATTACCGTTTTGGGGATCGAACAAAATGCTGAAGGTAAGCATGTTCTTCAGTTGGACGAAAAAGGGAATGTCCGTATTGCCATTTCTCCAAATGATGATGGAAACAAAGACCTAATTGAATACAAAACGGTTGCTTTGAGAAACCTTGTAAATCTTCGGGCAACAGTTTATGCGGCTACAGATACCAAGCATGAACATCCTATTTGGGAGGGCGATGCAAGGGATCTCCGTAAGAATTATTTTGATGGAGACAGTAGAAATCTGAAGAGCTATATTTTAGATAATACTGCTTGGAGAGGTCAGGATTTTGATGGCAATACCGTAGCGGATGGTTTATATGACTATGTTATTAGTTACACACCAGATGTTCCAGGTGCCAAAGAACAATACACGACCTTTAAAATTCAAATTGACACTCAAAAACCTGTCATCACAAGTGGTTATATTCGCTTTAAAGATGGAAAACAAGAATTCGTAGCTCGCAAACCAAAAGATGTTGGTCAAGGCGGTATCCTTTCAGAAAAAGTCTTCTACCTCACACCATTTGACCAAAAAGGGACCATGGTTCTAACTGGGAAAGACCAGTCTGGAACTCGTGCGCTTGAAAACACCCATCTGATTAAGGCCAATGCTGATGGTAGTTATACACTTCCTAAGGATGTTGACAAGGCTAATATTTACTATCTTGTAGAGGATTATGCAGGAAATGTAGACTATATCTCACTTGCTGAACTTGTCCGCGATCAAAATAGTGGTCGAATGAAAATTGCCTTGAAGGATGCAAAAACAAACCAGGATATTGATACCCTCTACGTCTATCGAATCAAAAATAGCAAGGGGCAATATGTTGATGTTGACAAGACAAAAGCGATTCATTTCTTACAGTTTGGTCATTATACAGCAGAAATTTTCAGTTATGACCGAACAGAATTGAAATTTATCAGTGCCTTATCCCAAGAGTTTGACTTGACGGAAGAAAATAGTTTCCAAACCATTACCTTCCTAGCAAATCTCCTAGAATATGCACCTGTGTCTGTTTCCTTCAATCAAGCAGTTCCAAAGACGACTACTGTGGTTCTGAAAGGAGAAGATGGGACAAGTATCACTCTTCCTGCTGAAAAATACGGTCAATACGCCTTTGGTAAGAAAGTTGCTACAGGTCGTTATACTGTACAAGTCACCTTGCCAACTGGATATGAACTCCTTGAAGATCTCGTTTCCTTGCTCGTTCAGCCAGGTCGAAATAATGCTTTGCGTCTATCTGTTGTGTCTAAGTTAGCCTTGATTGCTGCGGTAAATCAACAAAAAGAACTGGTAGAAACGTCTCGTTACTTTAATAGTAGTGCGGATAAGAGAAAAGCTTATGACCGAGCTTTCCAAGTGGCACAGTCAGCCTTGTCAAGCAAATTAAAGCAAGAATTGATTGATGGCGTTCTCGCTAGTCTTGAGGCTGCTGGTAAAGCTTTGGATGGAAAAGATTCGAACGTTACAGCCTTGAAAGAAGCTATGAAAGCTTACTACGCAACGACTAAAACTGGACGATATGCTAATGCCAAGGAAAAAGTACGTCGAGCTTATGATCGTGCCTTCCAAGAAATTGCCTTACTAGCTGTAGATCCTAAAGTCAAACAGGATCAAATTGACCAATCTCTCATTGCCCTAGCGACGGCTAAAAGCAAACTGAATGGCAAAGCTACTGACTTCTCTAGTTTGAAGAAACTGGTCAAAGATGAACGCCTTTTCCAAGAAAAGAACGCGAGATTTATCTATGCAGACAAGAAAGAAAAAGCAGCTTATCTTCTAACTTTTAAAGAGGCACAGGAACTCCTTAAAGATCCAGGAGCGAGCCAAGAAGATGTCAAAGATGCCATTACAGCATTGAAACAAGCCAAGAGAAATCTACATGGCAAAAAACCGAAAGCGAAAAGACATCCTTAAATAGGACTTTCTGAAGCTTTACTGATAAATGAGTCTGGAACTTTGTTTTCAGACTCATTTTTGGTTTACACTAGCTAGGAAATCTGCTATAATACTAGCTAGGAAAGAAAGTCTTATGGCGTTCTTCAAGCGATCTTGGGGTAGTGGGAGCCAAGTAGAACAAGGTAAGAAACTGGCGCTTTCTGTCGTATTTTTAAAAACAATGAAGTAATAAATTAGGGTGGAACCGCGTTTCTGACGCCCCTAGGTCACAGACTTAGGAGCAAAGACACGGTTCTTTTTCGTGTTTACGGAGATATAGAATGGATATAACATATAAATTTTTAGATAATCCAAAAGAAATTAACCTTTCTATTGAAGGGTTTTCAGTCCTTTATGGTGATAATGGTGTTGGAAAAACTAGAATATTAAGAACATTAAGTTCAATTGCAAATTTAAAGAAAATAAGTTCAAGTGTTTTAGAATTATTAGAAAAAAATAATTTAGAATATATAAAAATTAATAATGAATCAATATTGAGCATATTTGATGGCGAGAATAGAGAAAATAAATTAGCTGATAACTTATATGATAATTTTATTAATGATCATTCAGATGCATTTAAAGATTTGTGTATTGTATTCTCTGAAATTATTAACCAAAATAGATTTGTGCCTTTTTTTCCAATTTCAAAATTTGTTGGATATAGCAGGAGATTAGAGAGAATATTAGAAAGAGGAACTAGAAGGAATCTATATCAGGAAATCAGCATGTTAATAAATGGGATTACACATTTATTACGAGAAATTGAAAGGTCTGTTAGAAATATAGATATTGATGTTGAATTTGATATGGAATTGATTAATCTATCTAAAGATATCTTAGAGTATATCAGTTGGAATTTTGATAATTATAAATTTAAAAATAGTTTTAGAAGTGAAATCAGTGAGTCTCTAAATGAAAATTTCTTCTCTGAACCTTTATTTCAAAATAAAAATTCAAAATATATTTCTCCTGAATTGAGTGAGTTTAAAGCCGCGGAATCTCTTATGACACAAGAGCTTTTAATTGCCAAACAAAATTGTGCTAATTATAAATTAAAGTGTTCTTATGATGCTGAGGCCACAGAATATATCAAAGATATCGCATATTATATAGAAAGATTAGCGTTACTTAATGACTTTTTGGCTAGATACTCTAACATTAAACTAGAAGTGAATATGGAAAATTACTCTAGTTTAATTGCAAAGAAAAACGGGGATGAAATTGAGTTGAGTTTTTTATCATCTGGAGAACAACGATTAATTACCCTACTAGCTAATTGTATTTTTAGTGATGAGAAGATTATTTTGATTGATGAACCGGAAATATCTCTTTCAATAAAAAATCAAAGTAAATTAATGCTTGATATGAGTAATATATTAAAGAAGGCTAATAAAACATTGATAATCGCTACTCATGCACCATATATATTTAAGGCGTGTAAAGAATTAGGATTTAATAGGGTTGAACTATAATGAGAAAAGATTCAAATATAGATATTAGCTTAGATACGATTATTGATCCGGAAATAGAGAATGAGTTAAGTACAAATTCTATTGTTATTTATGCTGAAGATCCAGAATTCTATAGATATTATGTGTCTCCAAGTTCGATGGTTAGCATGGAAAAGTTAGATTGTATTGAGGTCCGTAAGTTAGTTAAAAGAGCTACAAGTGGAGTGATAGGTATTGTGGATGGAGATTTTGATGATAGTTTTGAACATGAAAATTTATTTAAACTAGATTATTATTCTATTGAAAATGTGGTGTTAATTTACCATAAAGGAGTACAAAAATTAAAAGAAAAAACACTAGTTTATTTAGAGAATAATTTAGAAAAAAAATTTAGAATCGATCATACGAGTGATGGTGAAAATATCACAATTAGAAAATCTTCCAGAATAGATTCAAGATTTGATGATTATGTGAGAAGAAAAATAATAGATAAAGATAGTTATATTAGATATATGGACTTGAAAAATTTTGTTAATGGTTTTAGTAGTAAAAATTATCAAAGCACTCTACCAACACAAGTAAAATTTGAAGAATTGTTTTCACAAGACTCGTTCGAAAGATTTGTTGAAGTTTTTACTAAATTTTGTGGAGATACTGATGATATAATTATGGATTATCCGCAAATATTTGATTTTTCTTTTCGTACATAGTTATAATTAAAGAAATTTTTATTAATTAGCGTAAAAAAATTTCAACAGTTTCTTTGAAATTAGTAATTCATTCTTGTCTAGTATGATTGACTAGGCAGACTCGTGTCGCAAGTAATTTATAGAAAAAGGAGTAAACAATGTCTAAAAAATTGACTTTCCACTGCGTCAGTGGCAGAGACCTCCTTACAGTCGGACTGCCCCACGCTCAGCACTAGAGTGCCTGAGCTAGACGCAGTACTAACTCGTCTTGCCTCGTATAATCGACAAGGCAGACTCGTGTCGCAAAAAATCATTTTTTATTAAGGAGTATTCAATGTCTAAGAAATTAACATTTCAAGAAATTATTTTGACTTTGCAACAATTTTGGAATGACCAAGGTTGTATGCTTATGCAGGCTTATGACAATGAAAAAGGTGCAGGTACAATGAGTCCTTACACCTTCCTTCGTGCTATCGGTCCTGAGCCATGGAATGCGGCTTATGTGGAGCCATCACGTCGTCCTGCTGACGGTCGTTACGGAGAAAACCCTAACCGTCTTTACCAACACCACCAATTCCAAGTGGTTATGAAGCCTTCTCCATCAAATATCCAAGAGCTTTACCTTGAGTCTTTGGAAAAATTGGGAATCAATCCTTTGGAGCACGATATTCGTTTCGTTGAGGACAACTGGGAAAACCCTTCTACTGGTTCAGCTGGTCTTGGATGGGAAGTTTGGCTTGATGGTATGGAAATCACTCAGTTCACCTATTTCCAACAAGTTGGTGGATTGGCAACTGGTCCTGTGACTGCGGAAGTTACCTATGGCTTGGAGCGCTTGGCTTCTTACATCCAAGAAGTAGACTCTGTTTATGATATCGAGTGGGCTGATGGTGTAAAATACGGAGAAATCTTTATTCAGCCTGAGTACGAGCATTCAAAATATTCGTTTGAAATTTCGGACCAAGAAATGTTGCTTGAAAACTTTGATAAGTTCGAAAAAGAAGCTGGTCGTGCCTTGGAAGAAGGCTTAGTTCACCCTGCCTATGACTATGTTCTCAAATGTTCACACACCTTTAATCTGCTTGACGCGCGTGGTGCCGTATCTGTAACCGAGCGTGCAGGCTATATCGCTCGTATCCGTAACTTAGCCCGTGTCGTAGCCAAAACCTTTGTCGCAGAACGCAAACGCCTAGGATACCCACTTTTGGATGAAGCAACACGAGCTAAACTCTTAGCTGAAGACGCAGAATAAAGAGAGTGACAGTTTACGAAAATGGGCGAACAGAGTGAGCCTTGAGCCAGTTGCCGTAGTGATGAAGGTATCCTTGGTGAAGCTAAGGATACTAGGCAAAATTGGAGACTTTCGGCTCCAATTTTAGCAATGAAACAACGAAGTTGGTTGCTTGCGTGCCAATCACATAAGGCAAACTGGAAAATAAAAAGATACTTTTCGGAGAAAAAACATGACAAAAAACTTATTAGTAGAACTCGGTCTTGAAGAGTTACCAGCCTACGTAGTAACTCCAAGTGAAAAACAACTAGGTGAAAAAATGGCAGCCTTCCTCAAGGAAAACCGCCTGTCCTTTGAAGCCATTCAAACCTTCTCAACACCACGTCGTTTGGCTGTTCGTGTGACTGGGCTTGCAGACAAACAGTCTGATTTGACAGAAGATTTCAAGGGGCCAGCAAAGAAAATTGCCTTGGATGGTGATGGAAACTTCACCAAAGCAGCTCAAGGATTTGTCCGTGGGAAAGGCCTGACGGTTGAAGATATTGAATTCCGTGAAATCAAGGGTGAAGAATATGTCTATGTTACCAAGGAAGAAGTGGGTCAACCAGTTGAATCTATTGTTCCAGGTGTTGTGGATGTCTTGAAGTCAATGACTTTCCCTGTCAGCATGCACTGGGCTAACAACACTTTTGAATACATCCGCCCTGTACACACTTTGACAGTTCTCTTGGACGAGCAAGAATTTGATTTGGATTTCCTTGATATTAAGGGTGGTCGTGTGAGCCGTGGTCATCGTTTCTTGGGACAAGAAACCAAGATTCAGTCAGCATTGAGCTATGAAGAAGACCTTCGTGCACAGTTTGTAATCGTGGATCCTCGTGAACGTGAGCAAATGATTGTTGACCAAATCAAAGAAATCGAGGCAAAACATAGTGTACGTATCGAAATTGATGCGGACTTGCTGAACGAAGTCTTGAACTTGGTTGAATACCCAACTGCCTTTATGGGAAGTTTTGATGCTAAATACCTTGAAGTTCCAGAAGAAGTCTTGGTGACTTCGATGAAGGAACACCAACGTTACTTTGTTGTTCGTGATCAGGATGGTAAACTCTTGCCAAACTTCATTTCTGTTCGTAATGGAAATGCAGAGTATTTGGAAAATGTCATCAAGGGTAACGAAAAAGTTTTAGTTGCCCGTTTGGAAGACGGTGAATTCTTCTGGCGTGAAGACCAAAAATTGGTTATTTCTGACCTTGTTGAAAAATTAAACAACGTCACCTTCCACGAAAAGATTGGTTCCCTTCGTGAACACATGATTCGTACAGGTCAGATTGCCGTCCTTTTGGCGGAAAAAGCTGGTTTATCAGTGGATGAAACGATTGATCTTGCCCGCGCAGCATCCATTTATAAGTTTGACTTGTTGACAGGGATGGTTGGTGAGTTTGATGAACTCCAA
Source organism: Streptococcus oralis (assembly GCF_001588645.1). Classification (GTDB taxonomy): domain Bacteria; phylum Bacillota; class Bacilli; order Lactobacillales; family Streptococcaceae; genus Streptococcus; species Streptococcus oralis_AB. Next base: position 28,859 of record NZ_LAYF01000013.1, read on the forward strand.
GGAATTATGGGTGAGAAATATGCCCTTCTTGCTGGTGAAACTCCAGCAGTTGCGGCTGCCATTCGTGAACACTACATGCCTACATCAGCGGATGGAGCTCTCCCAGAGAGCAAGATCGGAGCCATTCTAGCCATTGCAGACAAATTGGATACGATTTTGAGTTTCTTCTCAGTGGGCTTGATTCCATCAGGTTCTAATGACCCTTATGCCCTTCGTCGTGCAACGCAAGGTGTAGTTCGTATTTTGGATGCTTTTGGTTGGCACATTGCTATGGATGAGTTGATTGATAGCCTTTATGCTTTGAAATTTGACAGCTTGACTTATGCAAATAAAGCAGAGGTCATGGACTTTATCAAGGCTCGTGTTGATAAGATGATGGGTTCTACTCCGAAAGACATTAAGGAAGCGGTTCTTGCAAGTTCGAACTTTGTCGTGGCGGATATGTTGGAAGCAGCAAGTGCTCTCGTCGAAGCAAGCAAGGAAGAAAACTTCAAACCGTCTGTCGAATCTCTCTCTCGTGCTTTTAATTTGGCTGAGAAAGCGGAAGGATCTGAAACAGTTGATCCTGCTCTTTTTGAAAATGAAGAAGAGAAAGCCTTGGTGGAAGCAGTAGAGTCACTCGTTTTATCAGGGACTGCAAGTCAGCAATTAGAACAACTCTTTGCGCTTAGACCAATTATTGATGCTTTCTTTGAGAATACTATGGTAATGACCGATGATCAAGATATTCGTCAAAATCGATTGGCCATCTTGTCGCAATTAACCAAGAAAGCAGCTAAGCTTGCACGCTTTAACCAAATCAATACCAAGTAGACTCTCTATTAAATAAACTGTATCTTTTTACAAAGGAGATAAACATGGATTCAAAAAAAATCGCTCGTATCAACGAGCTCGCTAAAAAGAAAAAAACAGAAGGCTTAACTTCTGCTGAAAAAGTAGAACAAGCTAAACTTCGTGAGGAATACATTGAAGGCTATCGTCGTGCTGTTCGTCACCATATTGAAGGAATTAAAATTGTAGACGAGGAAGGAAATGACGTAACGCCAGAAAAACTACGCCAAGTACAACGTGAAAAAGGTTTACATGGTCGTAGTTTAGATGATCCTAACTCATAAAATGAAAGGGGGCTGTAGATGATTTACAAGCCCTTTTTCTGTTGTAATAAAAAAAGGAGCCATTTGGCTCCTTTTGTGTTTCTTAGTTACTTGCGCCAGAAGTAGCGTCTGCGCCACCACTGTGGCCTCCAGCGTCACCTGAATCAGAAGCACCAGAAGTAGCATCGGCATCTCCATGACTTCCAGCAGCAGGAGCAAATGGTCCGCTACCACCAACCAAACGTTGACCAGTCTCTTTTAGGTACCAGTCAAGCCATGGTTGGAAGTTAAAGACGATTTCATTGATTCCAGCGTATGATCCATCAGGATAGTACATCGCTTGGTAGTTGTGGGTGTTGATGACACCTGCAGGAGAACCTGGAACGATTGTACGGACGTATTCTTGGTTTCCGTTACGAAGTGTTCCGATAACCCACTCTACATTCTTCATACGTGCTGGTGGAAGAGATCCATGAACAGTCGACATACGGTTACCTGATTGAGGTGGTACACGTTTGGCAAACATGGTGTCTGGATCTTGGTGAGCGTTATTGTAGTAGAGGAATTGGTTGTTATCGTCAGCGTATGTCAATTCAAATGGCATAGCTTTCAAGAACATATCAATTTGGTTAACTGTCAGGATACCGTGGTCCAGTTTGACATAGGTATCACCAGAAACAGCTCCAGTGATTGCAGCAACTTTTTCTACCCATTCTGGATCGTCAGGATCAACTTCTGTGATGGTTGTAGCGATTGGTTTTCCACAATCCAAGTCTTCTGGTTCGATTGGTTTTGGTTTTTTCAATTTCGAAACGACTCCTACGTATTTAACAAAGTTATCTAAGCAAGTTTCAAGGAATTTAACAGTTCCTTCGTTGGTGATGTTTCCATTGTTATCAAAAGCTTCTTTGGCTTTACCAAGAAGGAATTCATTACCTGGTAATGTGTAGGCATTGACACCTGGAGCGTCAAGGATCTTACGAAGGTGAACTTGGGCACGTGAAGTTCCTTGGTCGTAGTATGATGCACCCACAATCATAACAGGTTTGTTTTCAAATGGATGAACTTCGTATGAAAGCCATTCAAGAACAGATTTGAGAGAAGCTGAGATAGTGTGGTTGTGCTCAGGAGTGGCGATAATGACACCATCAGCACGTGTAATCTTGTTGTACAAGAATCGCAATTGGAAGCTTTCGTCCCATTTTTCGTCTTGGTTAAACATTGGAACTTCGTCGATTTCAAGGACTTCTAATTCAAATTTGAATTTAAAATTACGACGGATAAATTCCAAGAGTTTGCGGTTATATGATTGATCGTAGTTTGATCCAACAAGTCCAACAAATTTCATTCTTTCGGTCTCCTATCTTACAAATTTTCCCAGTCGAATTCTTCAGCATCTTTGCGAAGCAATTCTTGTGCATTGCGCAATTTCTCAGTAATCTTCACAAAGATACGGAAGTCATCAAAGATGGCATCCAATTTCTTGATAACATCAAGGTCAACCAAGTCACCACTTGGGTTAAATGATTGAAGAGAGTGAGAAAGCAAGAATTCATCTGGTAGAACATTTGCCTTAATTTCAGGAGCGTTCAAAATTTGACGAAGTTGCAATTGGGCACGAGATGAACCAAGTGTACCGTATGAAGCACCAGTAATCATGATTGGTTTGTTCAAAAGTGGGTAGATACCATAAGATAGCCAAGCAAGAGCGCTCATCAAAACTGCAGGGATAGAGTGGTCGTACTCAGGGGTACCGATGATGACACCATCGGATGCTTCAATTTTAGCTGCAATTTCAAGAATGTCAGCAGGAAGTTGCTTATCTGCTGGTTTGTTGAAAACAGGGATATCCTTGATTTCAACGAGTTCAATTTCAGCTTTATCAGCAAAGTGTTTTTGCATGTATTGGAGCAATTGGCGGTTTGTAGAACGTTTAGAGTTCGTTCCAACAATGGCAATAAGTTTTAGCATGAGATTTCCTTTCTCTTTTTACATAATACAATTTTGAAGGCCTGAAGAACAAGCAAGGCGTCCTTCTTTGTCGATGAGGATGGCTTCAATACCATCTATACTTTCGACTTGCCAGAGGATAGAAGCGCTTCGCTCTCCGAAAAGGCGTGTTGTCCATATCTCACCATCAACGGATTTATCAGAGATAATCGTTAGGCTAGCGAGGTCGGTTTCGACAGGGAATCCTGTCTCACTATCAAAGATATGGTGATAGTCTTTTCCATCTACTGTAAGGTGGCGTTCATAGATACCTGAAGTGACAACGGATTTGTTAGAAGCAGGAATTGTTAGGAGATGATTGCCACGAGGATTTCGCGGATCTTGAATCCCAATCTGCCAGGCTTTCCCTTCTTTGGCTTGGTTATTCCCGATGGTGAGGATATTTCCTCCGAGATTGATCAGGGCAGAGGTGACACCGTGTTCTTTCAAATACTGGGCAACCTTATCTGCACTATAGCCCTTAGCTAAACAACCTAAATCAAGCTTCATTCCTTTCTTCTCTAAAAAGACAGTAGAGCTAGTCGGATCCAACTTGATAAAATGCGGGTCAACTAGAGGCAAGACAGCTTCGATTTCTTTAGAGTCTGGAAGCCGTGCATCTACAAATCCGATTCGCCAGGTTTGAATCAAGGGGCCAATGCTGATGTTTAGATGGCTAGATGGAGCTAGGCTATGCTCAAGTCCAAGAGCAATCAGTTCAAACAGGTCAGGATGAACCTTAACAGGTGCGATTCCAGCCTGGTAGTTGATTTCCATCAGTTCGGATTCTTGACTGTTGGCGTTAAAGCGGTATTCGAGCTCCTTGAGCAAATCAAAGGCTCCTTGAAGTAGGCAATCAGCCTGTTCATCTACTAATGAAATCGTGATCGTTGTTCCCATTAGCCGTTCAGAACGTGAATGAAGAGGCAAGCTACCAGCTCCTTTCTCTTTATAGGAAATCATTTAATATAAGGTCGTTAAAGAAAAATTAAACCCCTTACATTTTCTTTCCATGTATCTAGCATATCATAAAGTCAGCGTTTTCACAAATGAATTTTGACAAAAAGTCAAGAAATATGCTCGAAATTAATATGAAAACGATAGAAAAATTGGATTTATCAATGTTAAGTGTATTTTTTTCTGAAAAAAAGAGAATTCTGAGCAAATGCCTTGTAAACGCTAACAGTAAATGGTATACTAGAAAGGTAAATCAAAAATTAAAGGTAGGAATTTTTCTATGAGTAAAATCGTTGTAGTTGGTGCTAACCACGCTGGTACAGCTTGTATTAATACGATGTTGGACAACTTCGGACATGAGAACGAAATCGTAGTATTTGACCAAAACTCAAATATTTCATTCCTTGGTTGTGGAATGGCGCTTTGGATCGGGGAACAAATTGATGGCCCAGAAGGTCTCTTCTACTCTGATAAAGAAAAATTGGAAGCAAAAGGTGCTAAAGTTTACATGAACTCACCAGTTCTTTCAATTGACTACGATAACAAAGTTGTGACTGCAGAAGTTGAAGGTAAAGAGCACAAAGAGTCTTATGATAAATTGATCTTTGCAACTGGTTCAACTCCAATCTTGCCTCCAATCGAAGGTGTTGAAATCGTTAAGGGTAACCGCGAATTCAAAGCGACTCTTGAAAATGTACAATTTGTTAAATTGTACCAAAACGCTGAAGAAGTTATTGAAAAACTTGAAGACAAGAGCAAACACCTTGAGCGCATTGCCGTTGTTGGTGGTGGTTACATCGGGGTAGAACTTGCCGAAGCTTTCGAGCGTCTTGGAAAAGAAGTAGTGCTTGTCGATATCGTAGACACTGTCTTGAACGGCTACTATGACAAAGACTTCACTCAAATGATGGCGAAGAACTTGGAAGACCACAACATCCGCTTGGCTCTTGGTCAAACAGTTAAAGCCATCCAAGGTGATGGTAAAGTTGAACGCTTGGTAACAGACAAAGAAACATTTGATGTAGATATGGTGGTTCTTGCTGTTGGTTTCCGTCCAAATACAGCTCTTGCTGACGGTAAGATTGAACTCTTCCGCAATGGTGCCTTCCTTGTAGATAAGAAACAAGAAACATCTATCCCAGGTGTATACGCTGTTGGTGACTGTGCAACTGTTTATGACAATGCACGTAAAGATACAAGCTACATCGCTCTTGCATCTAACGCTGTACGTACTGGTATCGTTGGTGCTTATAACGCTTGTGGACATGAATTGGAAGGAATCGGAGTTCAAGGATCAAACGGTATCTCAATCTACGGTCTTCACATGGTTTCAACTGGTTTGACTCTTGAAAAAGCCAAAGCTGCAGGCTATAATGCAACTGAAACAGGCTTTAACGATCTTCAAAAACCAGAATTTATCAAACATGACAACCACGAAGTTGCCATCAAGATTGTCTTTGACAAAGACAGCCGCGAAATCCTTGGTGCACAAATGGTGTCACATGATGCTGCTATCAGTATGGGAATCCACATGTTCTCACTTGCTATCCAAGAGCATGTAACAATTGATAAATTGGCTTTGACAGACCTATTCTTCTTGCCACATTTCAACAAACCATACAACTACATTACAATGGCTGCACTTACAGCTGAAAAATAAAAATTGACGAGCTATCTGGCCTTAAGTTAAGGTCAGATAGTTTTTTAGTTATACTCTTCGAAAATCAAATTCAAACCACGTCAGCTTCGCCTTACCGTACTCAAGTACAGCCTGCGGCTAGCTTCCTAGTTTGCTCTTTGATTTTCATTGAGTATCAATCTGTACCCATACAATTATCCTTTTTTTATCTTGTGATTCATTCTATTCTGACTTAAAATGAAATGGTAGCTACCAATACAAATGATGAGGATTAAGAAATGACTGAAAATCGTTATGAATTAAATAAAAACTTGGCACAGATGCTCAAAGGTGGGGTTATCATGGACGTTCAGAACCCTGAACAGGCTCGTATCGCAGAGGCTGCTGGTGCGGCAGCTGTTATGGCCTTGGAGCGGATTCCAGCTGATATTCGTGCAGCCGGTGGGGTTTCCCGCATGAGCGATCCAAAGATGATTAAGGAAATCCAAGAAGCGGTCAGCATTCCAGTGATGGCCAAGGTCAGAATCGGGCATTTTGTTGAAGCTCAGATTTTAGAGGCTATTGAGATTGACTATATCGATGAGAGTGAAGTGCTGTCTCCAGCTGACGACCGTTTCCATGTGGATAAGAAAGAATTCCAAGTTCCTTTTGTCTGTGGAGCTAAGGACTTGGGTGAAGCCTTGCGTCGTATCGCTGAAGGAGCTTCTATGATTCGGACAAAAGGAGAACCCGGTACAGGAGACATTGTTCAAGCCGTTCGCCATATGCGTATGATGAATCAGGAAATTCGCCGTATTCAAAATCTTCGCGAAGATGAACTTTATGTGGCTGCCAAGGACTTGCAAGTTCCTGTAGAATTGGTCCAATACGTTCATGAACATGGAAAATTGCCAGTTGTCAACTTTGCAGCCGGAGGTGTGGCAACACCTGCAGATGCTGCGCTGATGATGCAATTGGGGGCAGAGGGCGTCTTTGTTGGTTCAGGTATTTTCAAGTCAGGAGATCCTGTTAAACGAGCAAGTGCTATTGTCAAAGCAGTAACCAACTACCAAAATCCTCAAATTCTGGCTCAAATCTCTGAAGACCTAGGGGAAGCCATGGTTGGTATCAATGAGAATGAAATCCAAATTCTTATGGCAGAGCGAGGAAAATAGATGAAAATCGGAATATTAGCCTTGCAGGGCGCCTTTGCAGAACATGCAAAAGTGCTAGAAAAGTTAGGTGTTGTTAGTGTCGAAATCAGAAATTTAGATGATTTTCAACAACATCAGAGCGACTTGGTGGGTTTGATATTACCTGGCGGTGAGTCTACAACCATGGGCAAGCTCTTGCGCGACCAACAGATGCTGCCTCCCATCCGAGAAGCTATTCTCAATGGCATACCAGTCTTTGGAACCTGTGCGGGCTTAATCTTGCTAGCTAAGGAAATCACTTCTCAGGAAGAAAGTCATCTTGGAACCATGGATATAGTGGTTGAGCGCAATGCTTATGGACGCCAACTAGGAAGCTTCTATACAGAGGCAGAATGTAAGGGAGTTGGCAAGATTCCCATGACCTTTATTCGTGGACCGATTATCAGTAGTGTTGGAGAGGGTGTAGAAATTCTAGCAACAGTTGATAATCAAATCGTTGCTGCGCAAGAACAGAATATGCTGGTAACTTCTTTTCATCCAGAATTGACAGATGATGCTCGTTTGCACCAGTACTTTATCAATATGTGTAAAGAAAAAAGTTGAGAAAAGATTCTCAACTTTTTTACATGAAATAAACAATCGCGATATATTGAAGTGCAGATGCCGCTAGGATAAAGAGATGCCAGATCATGTGGAAATAAGGTTTTTTCTTAGCGTAAAATCCAGCTCCAACTGTATAACAGAGTCCGCCAGTTACCATGAGACTCCAGAAAATTGGTGTTGTTTGACTGATAATGGCAGGAATGATAGCCAGAACCAACCAGCCCATGATCAGGTAAAGGGCAAGGCTGAATTTCTCATTGACCTTTTTAGCAAAGATTTTATAAAGGATGCCAAAGATGGTCGTTCCCCACTGAATGGCAATAATCAGATAGCCAAACCAGTTATTCATCAAAGTCAATACGACCGGCGTATAAGAGCCTGCGATAGCCACATAAATCATAGAATGGTCGATGATTCGCAAGACGTATTTGTGGGTCGAACCATAGGCCATAGAGTGGTAAATGGTTGACGAGAGGAACATGAGAAATAGACTGATAACGAAGATAGAAACGCCAAAAGACGATAAAAATCCATGTGCTTCATAACTATAGGTGGATGAAATGGGGAGTAGGATGAGCATGATAACGGCACCGACAGCATGGGTCACGCTATTAGCAATTTCCTCTCCAAAACTGAGTTTTTTACTGAGTTTTAGGCTGGTATTCATTGGGATACCTCCTCTTCTTTGATAAGGATTAAGTCTAGAGTTTGATGATAGAGTTTAACCGTTTGACAGCTAGTTTGGATAATAGGATTTTCTGGATCAATCCCATGGTTCATGTAGTCTACAAAAGCGTCGTAGAGCTGGTCTGAGCTCGCTTGAGTTTGCAGAGTATTCAGTGTTTGAGCGATTTCTTGGATTGAAAAGACAGACTTGAGAGTGGTGATGGCAATCAAACGTGCAATCTGTTTGCGTTGGTATTTTTTCTTGTCTGGCTTTGTCAGGTAACCATGTTTGACATAGTTATTGACCATGGATGCTGTTAGACCCTTGTCCTTATCTGGAGAGATAGGGGCACAGACTTGATTGACATAAAGCAAAACCTGATCCAGATAGAGGTCAATGTTCGGAATGTCTTCCCATTTTGGGTAGGAAAAGTTAGAATTCATTTCCAACTCCTTTTTATCTAGTTTTAATAACTAGATTATAAAATAATAAAAAACAAAAGTCAAGTTTCAACTGCTTGTAGAAAGTTTTAAATTATGCTATGATGAGAGAAACTAGTTAGAAATGAGGGGAAAAGATGGAGATTCGTTTAGCTTTTCCAAACGAAGTAGATGCCATTATGCAGGTGATGGAGGATGCTAAAAAGTGCTTAGCCAAGTCTGGTAGCGACCAGTGGCAAAATGGCTATCCAAATGCCGACATCATTATCGATGATATCATCTCAGGTCAAGCCTATGTGGCCTTGGAAGAAGGAGAACTACTAGCCTATGCTGCTGTGACCAAGAGTCCAGAGAAAGCCTATGAAGCCATTTATGAAGGAAGTTGGCAGGGGGGAGAATCAGAATATCTGGTCTTTCACCGTATCGCTGTGGCAGCAGATGTCCAAGGACAAGGTGTTGCTCAGACTTTCCTAGAAGGCTTGATTGAAGGTTTTGATTATCTAGATTTTCGTTCAGATACGCATGCAGAAAACAAGGTCATGCAGCATATCTTTGAAAAGCTAGGCTTCCAACAGGTTGGTAAAGTTCCAGTTGATGGGGAACGTTTGGCCTATCAGAAATTAAAAAAATGAAGCAGAATAAGTACACAAAAATGCTCTACCCGTCGCCAATTGGAACCTTATCCTTAGTTGCTGACGAGCAATATCTGTATGGAATTTGGGTACAGGACCAAACCCATTTTGAGAGGGGATTAGGGGATGAAACGATAGAAGAAGTTGCTAGCCATCCTGTATTAGAGCAAGTTATTTCCTATTTAGATACCTATTTCGAAGGCAGTGTTCAGGACCTATCTTACTTACCTTTGGCTCCTATTGGAACGGATTTTGAAAAGCGGGTCTGGGCTTATTTACAGGCCATTCCTTATGGACAAACAGTAACTTACGGACAAATAGCGGAAGACTTGCAAGTAGCTTCTGCCCAAGCGATTGGCGGAGCAGTGGGGCGTAATCCTTGGTCCATCCTCGTACCCTGTCATCGTGTGCTGGGGTCAGGCAATCGTTTGACAGGCTATGCATCGGGAGTCGAAAAGAAAGCCTGGCTCTTGCAACATGAAGGTGCAGCATTTCAAGAAAATAAAAAATAGAAAGAAAAAAAGATGTTAGAATTTATCGAATACCCAAAATGTTCAACTTGTAAGAAAGCAAAAAATGAATTGGATCAACTTGGACTGGAATACCAAGCTGTCCACATCGTAGAAGAAACACCAAGTGAAGACGTGATTTTGAAGTGGTTGGAAACTTCCGGTTTTGAAGTGAAACAGTTTTTCAATACCAGCGGGATCAAATACCGTGAACTGGGCTTGAAAGATAAGGTGGGAAGTTTGTCAAAACAAGAAGCAGCCAAGCTTCTAGCGAGTGATGGTATGTTATTGAAACGTCCAATTTTGGTGGAGAATGGTGCTGTTAAACAAATCGGCTATAGAAAAACCTATGAGGACTTAGGTTTGAGATAGTTTTTATTTATCTCCTTGATAGGTAAAATATATAGCCTCCCTGTTTTAAAGTGTGATAAACTAGAAGATAGACAAAGTCTGAGCAGCCCGTAGCAAATAATTTGCTTGCGAGCAGAAGTATGATAGAATGAATCATTATCAGGAGAGGATGTTTTTATGACTGTTACAACATTTTTAGCATCAGATTGGTACCAAAGTTTGATGCAACTCATTCCGGATGGTAAGCTCTTTAGTTTGCGTTCGGTCTTTGATGGAATTCCAAGGATTGTCCAACAACTGCCTACAACCTTGATGTTGACGCTTGGAGGTGCACTCTTTGGTTTGCTACTTGCCCTGATTTTTGCCATTGTAAAGATCAATCGTGTTAAGATTCTATATCCCTTGCAGGCCTTTTTCGTCAGTTTCTTAAAAGGTACCCCAATCCTAGTTCAACTTATGTTGACCTACTACGGAATTCCTTTGGCACTGAAAGCTATCAACCAACAATGGGGAACTGGTCTCAATATCAATGCGATTCCAGCAGCGCTTTTTGCGATTGTGGCCTTTGCTTTTAATGAGGCGGCTTATGCAAGTGAAACGATTCGTGCGGCAATCCTTTCTGTTAATCCAGGTGAAATTGAGGCGGCGCGTAGTTTGGGTATGACTCGTGCGCAAGTATACCGTCGCGTGATTATTCCAAATGCAGCGGTGGTAGCGACACCGACTTTGATTAATTCCCTTATCGGTTTGACCAAAGGAACTTCTCTAGCCTTTAGCGCAGGTGTTGTGGAGGTCTTTGCCCAAGCTCAGATTTTAGGTGGAGCTGATTATCGCTATTTTGAGCGCTTTATCTCTGTTGCCCTTGTTTATTGGGTGGTCAATATCGGAATTGAAAGCCTCGGCCGTTTCATCGAGAGAAAAATGGCTATCTCAGCGCCGGATACAGTGTCTACAGATGTGAAAGGAGACCTTCGTTAATGATTAAGATTTCGAATTTAAGCAAATCCTTTTCAGGACAGACAGTCTTAGATCATCTGAACTTGGATATCCAAAAAGGTGAGGTAGTGGCTTTGATTGGTTCATCTGGAGCTGGGAAATCAACCTTTCTTCGTAGTTTGAACTACCTTGAAACTCCAGATAGTGGAACGATTCAGATTGATAATTTTAAAGTTGATTTTTCTAAGATTAGCCAAGAAGAGATCCTAACCCTTCGTCGCAAGTTGTCCATGGTTTTCCAACAGTTTAATTTGTTTGAACGCCGAACTGCTCTTGACAATGTCAAGGAAGGTTTGGTTGTTGTTAAGAAATTATCGGACGAGGAAGCAACAAAAATCGCCAAGGAAGAGTTGGCCAAGGTTGGTCTTTCTGACCGTGAAAATCATTATCCTCGTCACTTATCAGGTGGACAAAAGCAACGGGTTGCCCTCGCGCGTGCGCTTGCTATGAAACCAGATGTCTTGCTCTTGGACGAGCCCACTTCAGCCCTTGACCCAGAGTTGGTCGGTGAAGTAGAAAAGTCTATTGCAGATGCTGCCAAGTCTGGTCAGACCATGATTTTGGTCAGTCACGATATGTCTTTTGTAGCCCAAGTGGCAGACAAGGTTTTATTCCTAGATAAAGGAAAAATCATCGAGTCTGGCACACCGGATGAAATCATCAATCATCCGAAAGAAGAACGAACAAAAGAATTCTTCGCTAGTTACAAACGGACTTATATTTGATATAATAGAAAAAGGAAAACTCAGTTAGTTGGACTAGCTGAGTTTACTCTTTAAAAAAGATAGAAACGAGAGAGATCATGCTACTGCATCTATTTTCTTTATATTTCGAGAGTTTGATCTTAACGACCATCCTTGTCGTGATTTTTCTGGGGATTTGGATTGGATTGAGAGCCATGTCTGGTGTGGACAAGACAGCCAAAGCTCGCCAAGCCCATCTCTATGATATGATTATGATTGGAGTTTTGGTCATTCCGGTGTTATCCTTTGCCGTCATGAGTTTGCTCTTGGTTTTCAAGGCATAATCCTTGCGTGACTAGCAAGAATGAGTTAGAATAAAGATAGTTACAACAAGAAAGAAGGAATCGAAATGTACGATACGATTATTGTCGGTGCTGGACCTGCGGGAATGACCGCTGCCTTATATGCTGCTCGAAGCAATCTGAAAGTGGCTTTGATTGAAGGTGGTCTTCCAGGAGGGCAAATGAATAACACATCTGATATTGAAAACTATCCAGGTTATGCCAATATCAGTGGACCTGAATTGGCTGAAAAGATGTTTGAACCACTTGAAAACCTTGGAGTGGAGCATCTTTATGGCTATGTTGAAAATATTGAAGACCAGGGTGACTATAAGAAGGTAATCACTGATGATCAAGTTTACGAAACCCGTACTGTCATTGTAGCAACTGGTTCTAAACACCGTCTTTTGGGAGTTCCCAGAGAAGAAGAACTAAATAGCCGAGGTGTTTCTTACTGTGCGGTCTGTGATGGAGCTTTCTTCCGTGACCAAGACTTGCTCGTAGTCGGTGGTGGAGATTCAGCAGTAGAAGAAGCTCTCTTCTTGACTCGCTTTGCCAAGACTGTTACCATTGTTCACCGTCGAGATGAACTTCGTGCCCAAAAGGTTTTGCAAGACCGTGCTTTTGCAAATGAGAAAGTCAACTTTATCTGGGATTCTGTTGTCAAGGAAATCAAAGGTGAAAACCGAGTAGAATCTGTCGTATTTGAAAATGTGAAAACAGGACAAGTGACAGAGCAAGACTTCGGTGGTGTCTTTATCTATGTTGGTTTGGATCCTGTTAGCGATTTTGTTAAAGAGTTGAATATTCAAGACCAGGCAGGCTGGATTGTGACAGATAATCACATGAAAACTGCCGTTGACGGTATCTTTGCGGTTGGGGATGTTCGCCAAAAAGATCTTCGCCAAGTAACAACAGCAGTTGGAGATGGGGCTATCGCTGGTCAAGAAGCATACAAATTTATTACAGAACATAGTTAATACACTTCGAAAATCTCTTCAAACCACGTCAGCTTCGCCTTGCTGTAGGTATGGGCACTGACTTCGTCAGTTCTATCCACAACCTCAAAACAGTGTTTTGAGCTGACTTCGTCAGTCTTATCTACAACCTCAAAGCAGTGCTTTGAGCTGTCTACAGCTAGCTTCCTAGTTTGCTCTTTGATTTTCATTGAGTATAATTATAAAAAAGTTTCCAATCAGATGACTGGAAACTTTTTTATAGTCTATTTCGGAAAACTTCGTACATGAGAATGGCTGCAGCAACACTGGCATTGAGGCTTTGAACATGCCCATTCATCGGAATGGTAATCATCTCATCAACCTGTTTTTTGATGTTGCTGGAGATGCCTTTTCCTTCATTTCCGATGATGAGGGCGATTTTCCCTTTTGTATTCCACTTGTGGCAAGGAGTACCGTTCATATCCGTTCCAAAGGTCCAGAAGCCTTCAGCCTTGAGTTTGTCTAGGGTTTGACTGAGGTTGGTAACTCGCACAATCGGTACATGCTCAATAGCACCTGTGGCCGTTTTGGCAACGACAGGAGTCACTCCGACAGCACGGTGCTTGGGAATGATGACACCTGAAACATTGGTCGCATCAGCAGTCCTTAAGATAGAGCCTAAGTTGTGAGGGTCAGTTAGACCATCCAGAATCAATAGCAAAGGATTTTCTTCTTGGCGTGTTTTGGCAAGGATGTGATCAAGTTCGCTATAGGCAAATTCTGACACTCGTAAAACAAAACCTTGGTGGACAGCGCCTTCGGTCATTTCAGACAGGGATTTTTTTGAAGTCCAAGAGATGGAGACCTTCTTTTCTGTAGCCAGTTCCTTGACCTTCTCAACATTCTTACCTCGAAGATCTTCTTGGAGGTAGAGTTTATTTCCAGTGTTTGCAAGGAGGGCTTCTGTAACGGCGTGGACGCCATAGACAATATCATTTGTTTTCATGCCTCTATTATAACACAAAACCCCGTCTTGCAACGGGATTTTCTTTATTCGAGGATGAGGAGTCCATCTTTGACAGCAAATGGGTCTTTTTCATTGATACGATCGTAAAACATGATTCCGTTTAGGTGATCAATTTCATGTTGGACAACGATAGAGTTGTAACCCTTGAGCTTGATACGGTGTTTTTCGCCGTCCTTGTCAAAGTAATCAACAGTAACGCGAGCATGGCGGACTACATAGCCAGGTACGTTTCGGTCAACAGACAGGCAACCTTCTCCTTCGCCAAGAGCAGCGTCCTGAACAGAGTGAGAGACAATCTTTGGATTGTACATAACAGCTTGCAGGTCGTAGGCTTCCTGTGGAGTTTCACCTTCTTCCACAATATTGGGAACTAAAACAGCGATAATGCGTTTTGAGATATCCAGCTGGGGAGCGGCCAATCCAACACCACCGCGGAGCCCCATTTTCTCAGCCATAACAGGATCTTGGGAATGTTTGAGGAATTGCATCATCTTTTCGCCAAGGATGATTTCCTGGTCAGACAGTGGGGAAGTGACCTCCTCAGCAACTGCGCGAAGAGTTGGATTCCCCTCGCGGATAATATCGTTCATATCAATCAAATGAGCAGCTTTTGTAATACGTTCTATAGCAGACATTTTCTCTCCTTTCATTACCTCTACATGATAACACAAAATAGGTCAGAAAGAAAGTCACAGAAGTTGCTAAAAAATAATATAATAAACGGTATTCCTCTTTTGTCTGTGGTATAATAAAAGAAAAGACTTGCACCAAAAGACAAGGGGGAATAAAGATGGAAAAGCGACAAGATAGACGGTCTCAGGGCTCTCTTTATGGGGTGTGGAGAACTAGTGTGGATTTCTTTCGGAATTATAAATCCTGGACCAATGCCCAGTTTATTATTGTGTTATTGCTTGCAGTTGCCTTATCCATGGGGGGGAACTTATTAGTTCGAGCAGTACAAGGTAGTAAGGGAACGAGTCCTAGTAGTCAAACTCTTGATTCTGCAAGTACTTCCAGTCAATCCAAGGAAAATCAGTCTGGTGAAACGACGGCGCGTATCATGGCAAATGGTGACCTTCTCTACCACATCCCCATCTACCGAACAGCTCTTAAAGAAGATGGAACCTATGATTTCCATGAAAATTTTGAGTATGTAAAACCTTGGCTCAAGCAAGCTGATTTGGTAATTGGTGATTTTGAAGGAACGGTGAACAAGGACCACTACTTGGCAGGTTATCCTCTCTTTAATGCTCCAGGAGAAGTCATGGATGCGATCAAGGATGCAGGCTATCAAGTTCTAGACTTGGCTCATAATCACATCTTGGATTCTCAAATTGAGGGAGTGGTTTCAACGGCTCAAGCTATTGAAAAGGCTGGAATGACACCCATCGGAGTCTACACACATGAATCCCGAGACCAAGCACCTATGGTCATCAAGGAAGTCAATGGTATCAAGGTAGCTCTCCTGGCCTATTCTTACGGTTTTAATGGCATTGAGCAGTATATCTCTCAAGAGGACTATAATCGCTATCTTTCTGATTTGAATGAAGATAAGATGAAGGCAGAAATCGAGCGTGCAGAGAAGGAAGCGGATATTACTGTCATCATGCCTCAGATGGGAATTGAGTACCAGCTAGAACCGACGGAAGAACAGAAAACACTGTACCAGAAGATGATTGACTGGGGAGCCGATATTATCTTTGGAGGGCATCCTCACGTCGTTGAACCTGCTGAAACAGTTGAAAAAGATGGTGACAAAAAACTGATCATCTACTCCATGGGGAATTTCCTCTCAAATCAGCGCATTGAAACCATGCAAGACGAGGAAAATGCCAAGTGGACGGAGCGCGGTGTTCTCATGGATGTGACCATTAAGAAAAAAGATGGCAAGACTAGGATTGAAACGGCCAAAGCGCATCCTACTTGGGTCAATCGAACACCCAAAGGGACTTACTCTCCAGAAGGCTATCCGCTCTTCCTCTATCAGACCTATATCCTAGAGGACTTCATCGAGGGAGGCAGTCACCGTGACAAGTTGGACGAGGCGACCAAGGAACGAATTGACACGGCCTATAAAGAAATGAATGAACATGTAGGGTTGAAGTGGTAGACGCTCACTCTAAAGGAGATATGATGACGATTAAATTAATTGCAACAGACATGGATGGAACCTTGCTAGACCCGAGGGGGCAGCTAGATCTGCCCCGCTTGGAAAAGATTTTAGATCAGCTGGATCAAAGGGATATCCGTTTTGTCATTGCGACAGGGAATGAAGTTCACCGTATGAGGCAATTACTGGAGCACTTGGCGAGTCGAGTAGTTCTAGTAGTTGCCAATGGGGCGCGTATTTTTGAACATGATACATTACTTCAGGCACGGACCTGGGATGATGCTATGGTTGACAAGGCTCTCCTTCATTTTAAAGGGAGGGAGTGTCGAGATCAGTTCGTCGTTACCAGTATGAATGGGAGTTTTGTCAAGGAAGGAACGGTTTTTACAGACCTGGAAAAATTTATGACTCCAGAGATGATTGAAAAACTTTACCAAAGGACAAATTTTGTGGATGAGCTAAACTCAGACCTCTTTGGAGGAGTTCTAAAGATGAGCATGGTCGTTGGTGAAGAACGTTCTAGTTCAGTTTTGCAGGAAATCAATGATCTCTTTGATGGTCGTGTAAGGGCTGTTTCTAGCGGTTATGGCTGTATCGATATCCTGCAGGCTGGGGTTCATAAGGCTTGGGGATTGGAAGAATTACTCAAGCGCTGGGATTTGACATCAGAACAAATTATGGCTTTTGGTGATAGTGAAAACGATGTCGAAATGTTAGAGCTAGCTGGAATTGCCTATGCTATGGAAAATGCTGATGATGAGGCCAAGGCAGTTGCAACTGCCCTAGCTCCAGCTAACAGCCAGGCGGGCGTTTATCAAGTTCTAGAGAATTGGTTAGAGAAAGAGGGATAGGGTGGCAGTACAGTTATTAGAGAATTGGCTCTTAAAGGAGCAGGAAAAAATTCAAACCAAGTATCGCGAACTCAATCAGATTTCTCTTTTAGAACCAGATATGATTTTTATCGGCGATTCGATTGTAGAATACTACCCTTTGCAAGAGTTACTCGGGACTGCCAAGACGATTGTTAATCGAGGTATCCGAGGCTACCAGACGGGACTTTTATTAGAGAATTTGGATGCCCATCTTTATGGTGATGCTGTCGATCAAATTGTTCTCTTAATTGGGACAAATGATATTGGAAAAGATATTCCCATGAATGAAGCCTTGGATAATCTTGAAGGTGTGATTCAATCGCTTAACCGAGATTATCCGCTGTCACAAATAAAGCTTGTTTCTATTCTGCCAGTCAATGAAGGAGAAGAATACAAGCAGACAGTTTACATTCGTACCAATGAAAAAATCAGAGAATGGAATCAAGCCTATGAGGCTCTAGCCTCCGCCTATATCCAAGTAGATTTTCTACCAATTTATGATAGTTTGACAGATTCAGAAGGACAACTTCAATCAGCCTATACAACGGATGGTCTCCATCTGAGTGTAGCTGGTTATCAAGCTTTATCAGATATTTTAAAAACGTATCTTTTCTAAAGAATTGGCTTGATTTTGCATTTTTTATGAAGATAGGTTATAATAGTTCTAACATCCTGGGGTCGTTACGGATTCGACAGGCATTATGAGGCATATTTTGCAACCCGTGTGGCGACGTAAACGCTCAGTTAAATATAACTGCAAAAAATAACACTTCTTACGCTCTAGCTGCCTAAAAACCAGCAGGCGTGACCTGATTTGGATTGCTCGTGTTCAATGACAGGTCTTATGATTAGCGAGATACGATCAAGCCTTGTCTAGTGGTTTGATAAGAGATTGATAGACTCGCAGTTCCTAGGCTTGAGTTATGTGTCGAGGAGCTGTTAAAACAATACATAACCTATGGTTGTAGACAAATATGTTGGCAGGTGTTTGGACGTGGGTTCGACTCCCACCGGCTCCATCATCAATAGGATTTTTGGGATCATTTCGTCAAATTGTATCCTTTATTGTATCCTATTTGTTTTAGTTTTCTAGTGGAGAATTACTCAAGAGGCTGAAGAGGACGGTTTGCTAAATCGTTAGGTCGGGTAACTGGCGCGGGGGTTCGAATCCCCCATTCTCCGTTAGATGAACCCAGTGTTTTTCTAAACAAATCTACTTGGAGGTGGTCTCCAAGAGTAAATTTTTCATAAAGAGGTGAAACATGAAAAAGATTAAGTTACTAAGTATCTTAGCACTCTCAACAGTTGTCTTGGGTGCATGTTCTGCATTTTCTAATCAGTCTTCTGAAGCTTCTTCTGATGACAAGGAGAAAACGGAACAAGTTGAGAAGAAGGATGAAGCAGCGGAAGTTAAAGAGAAAGTTACAAAAGATGCTGAAATTCTCCTAGACTCTGTTCTCACTAGCGACTCTGCACGATTCAAGAAAATTTATGGCGAAACCTATGAAAAATGGACTGAGGCCATTTTTGCAGTGCAAACAAGTGAAAAAATCAAAGAAGAAGGGCTTTCACCTGCATCTACCTACTCAGTACAATGGCACAAAGATTTCCCTGTAGAAACTCCAGAAGAAACCATTTCAGGTTTCTTGAAGATGAAACGCAAGTTATTCCAAGATATCGGTTCTTACACTGTTAAAGATGTGAAGGTTGATGAGTCAGGCAATACTGCTACTGTTACTTTTAACTCTAAGAAGTTGCATTCTAAAGGATTGACTTCATCAATTCGAGAAGTTCTAACAATTCTTATTGGTGGTATCGATAACCTAGGTAAGTACAACCAAGCTGGTTCAGATGTTGACATCAAGCGTTACCAAACATTGGTGACATATTGGATTTACGAACACCTCTTCAGAAAAGATTTTGCTATCTATAGTGATGTAGATGCTGAAGCTGCTCTAACACCTCTTACAACTGGAGATTTTGATACAGAAATCAAATTAACCAAGGACAAAGATGGAAACTGGCTCATTTCTCAAGAAGACTATCGTACCTTATCAACTGAGTTGATGGATACTACAGAGGGATATGATAAGATTGATCGTAAGAATTCTACAAAGTCTAAGAGCAAATCAACAGACAAGTCTTCTGATAAATCTTCAAACAAATCCACTGATAAATCAACAGACAAATCTTCAGATAAAAAAGATAAAAGCAATATCTAATCATCTGATTTAAAAATACAGCAAGTAGCTCTATAGGGGCTACTTGCTTTTTTGATGAAATCAAGAAAATAAAGATGATTCTAGGATAAGGCAGGAGACAGAAAAATGTGGTTTGATAGTTAGAGTAACGCAACCTTTCTTTTCTATATATTGTTCTTAAAACGATAAAAAAACTGCATTGAGGTGCAGTTTTTCTGTTTCTCTACGGAAGACATGGGATTCGAACCCACGCACGCTGTTACACGCCTACCGCGTTTCCAACACGGCCTCTTAAGCCTCTTGAGTAATCTTCCAATACTTACTCAAATAGTCTACCATAAAGCCACTTATCTTGCAATAAAAATTTTGGAAATAAGAAAAATGACAGAATTTGAAAGAAAATGATAAGAAATGCTTGACTTTGGGAGAGAATGTGCTAGAATGAATAGTGTAAACGATAACAGGAGGTGGTTTGGTGTTAAAAACTGAGCGGAAGCAACTGATTTTAGAGGAGTTAAATCAACATCATGTAGTTTCCCTAGAAAAATTGGTTAGTCTATTAGAAACATCAGAATCAACGGTTCGAAGAGATTTGGATGAGTTGGAGGCGGAAAACAAGCTTCGCCGTGTGCATGGTGGAGCAGAATTGCCTCACTCCTTGCAGGAAGAAGAAACCATCCAAGAAAAATCTGTCAAAAACCTTCAAGAGAAGAAGCTACTGGCTCAGAAAGCTGCCTCTCTTATCAAGGAACATGATGTTATCTTTATTGATGCTGGAACGACAACTGCTTTTTTAATCAAGGAATTGGTTAATAAGAATATCACAGTTGTAACTAATTCCATTCACCATGCGGTTCAGTTGGTTGAAAAACAGATTCCAACTGTCATGGTTGGAGGAGGTGTCAAGATGGCAACAGATGCATGTATCGGGGGCGTTGCTCTTAACCAAATCAATCAATTGCACTTTGACCGTGCCTTTATCGGGATGAATGGTGTAGACGATGGCTATTATACGACTCCTGACATGGAGGAGGGAGCTGTGAAACGTGCCATTTTGGAGAATGCCAAACAAACCTATGTCTTGGTCGATTCGTCTAAGATTGGACAAACTTGCTTTGCCAAGGTAGCACCTCTCAAACGCGCTATTGTTATCACAAGTCAAGGGCATGAGCTCTTGCAGGCTATTAAGGAGAAAACGGAGGTAATAGAAGTATGATTTATACAGTCACACTAAATCCATCCATTGACTATATCGTGCGCTTGGACCAAGTTCAAGTCGGTAGTGTCAATCGTATGGACAGTGATGATAAGTTTGCTGGTGGGAAAGGAATCAATGTCAGTCGTGTTTTGAAACGCTTGGATATTCCTAATACTGCGACTGGATTTATCGGAGGATTTACTGGTAAATTTATCACAGATACTTTAGCAGAGGAAGAAATCGAGACTCGTTTTGTCCAAGTAGCAGAAGATACTCGTATTAATGTTAAAATCAAAGCAGACCAAGAAACAGAAATCAACGGAACGGGTCCTAATGTTGAACCGGCTCAGCTAGAAGAATTGAAAGCTATTTTGTCTAGTCTGACAGCAGATGATACGGTTGTGTTTGCGGGTTCGAGTGCTAAGAACCTAGGTAATGTTATCTACAAAGATTTGATTGCCTTGACACGCCAGACTGGTGCGCAAGTGGTTTGTGACTTTGAAGGACAGACCTTGATTGATAGTTTGGACTACCAGCCACTTTTGGTTAAACCAAACAATCACGAGCTTGGAGCTATCTTTGGAGTGAAACTCGAAAGTTTAGATGAAATCGAGAACTATGCTCGTCAGTTACTGGCCAAAGGAGCTCAAAACGTCATTATCTCCATGGCTGGTGACGGTGCACTTCTTGTCACATCTGAGGGAGCTTACTTCGCAAAACCTATCAAGGGAACAGTCAAAAATTCAGTCGGGGCTGGTGACTCTATGGTTGCTGGGTTTACAGGTGAATTTGTCAAATCTAAAGACGCAGTAGAGGCCTTCAAATGGGGAGTAGCTTGTGGAACAGCAACGACCTTCTCGGATGACTTGGCAACAGCGGAATTTATTAAAGAAACATATGAAAAAGTTGAGGTAGAAAAACGATGAAAATTCAAGACCTATTGAGAAAAGATGTCATGTTGCTGGATTTGCAGGCAACTGAAAAACCAGCTGTCATTGAAGAGATGATTAAAAGTTTGGTAGATCACGGTTATGTGACGGATTTTGAAACCTTTAAAGAAGGAATCTTAGCGCGTGAAGCTCTCACTTCCACTGGTTTGGGTGATGGAATCGCTATGCCTCACAGCAAGAACTCTGCTGTCAAAGAAGCAACGGTTCTCTTTGCTAAGTCAAACAAGGGTGTTGACTATGAAAGCTTGGATGGGCAACCAACAGACCTCTTCTTCATGATTGCTGCTCCAGAAGGTGCCAATGATACTCACTTAGCAGCCTTGGCAGAATTGTCTCAATACTTGATGAAAGATGGTTTCGCTGACAAACTTCGTCAAGTAACATCTGCAGATCAAGTTATCGAACTCTTTGACCAAGCTTCAGAAAAAGCTGAGGAACCTGTTCAAGCACCTGCTAATGACTCTGGCGACTTTATCGTAGCTGTTACAGCTTGTACGACAGGTATTGCCCACACATACATGGCTCAAGAAGCCCTTCAAAAAGTGGCTGCTGAAATGGGTGTTGGGATCAAGGTTGAAACCAACGGAGCTAGCGGTGTTGGTAACCAACTAACTGCAGAGGACATACGTAAGGCTAAAGCCGTTATCATCGCTGCAGACAAGGCAGTAGAAATGGATCGTTTTGATGGTAAACCTTTGGTAAATCGTCCAGTAGCAGACGGTATCCGCAAGACAGAAGAGTTGATCAACTTGGCTCTTTCTGGGGATGCTGAAGTTTATCGTGCTGCTAATGGAGCAAAAGCTTCAACAGCATCTAATGAAAAACAAAGCCTTGGTGGTGCTTTCTACAAACACTTGATGAGTGGTGTATCTCAAATGTTGCCATTCGTTATCGGTGGTGGTATCATGATTGCCCTTGCTTTCTTGATCGACGGAGCTTTTGGTGTGCCACAGGATAGTCTTGGCAATCTCGGATCCTACCATGAGCTAGCTTCTATGTTCATGAAAATTGGTGGAGCAGCCTTTGGTTTGATGCTTCCAGTTTTTGCAGGATATGTAGCTTACTCTATCGCTGAAAAACCAGGTTTAGTAGCTGGTTTTGTGGCTGGTGCTATTGCTAAAGAAGGTTTTGCTTTTGGTAAAATCCCTTATGCAGCTGGTGGTGAAGCAACTTCAACACTTGCAGGTGTCTCATCTGGTTTCCTAGGTGCCCTTGTTGGTGGATTTATCGCAGGTGCTTTAGTTCTTGCTATCAAGAAATACGTTAAAGTTCCTCGTTCACTTGAGGGTGCTAAATCAATTCTTCTCTTGCCACTTCTTGGAACAATCTTGACAGGATTTGTCATGTTGGCTGTTAACATCCCAATGGCAGCAATTAACACTGCTATGAATGACTTCCTAGGCGGTCTTGGAGGAGGTTCAGCTGTCCTTCTTGGTATCGTTCTTGGAGGCATGATGGCTGTTGATATGGGTGGACCAGTCAACAAAGCTGCTTATGTCTTTGGTACAGGTACGCTTGCAGCGACTGTTTCTTCAGGTGGTTCTGTAGCCATGGCAGCAGTTATGGCTGGAGGAATGGTTCCACCACTTGCAATCTTTGTCGCAACCCTTCTTTTCAAAGATAAATTTACCAAAGAAGAACGCAACTCTGGTTTGACAAACATCATCATGGGCTTGTCATTCATCACTGAAGGAGCGATCCCATTTGGTGCAGCAGACCCAGCTCGTGCGATTCCAAGCTTCATTCTTGGTTCTGCAGTAGCAGGAGGACTCGTTGGTCTTGCAGGAATCAAACTCATGGCGCCACACGGAGGAATCTTCGTTATCGCTCTAACTTCAAATGCCCTTCTTTACCTTGCCTCTGTCTTGGTTGGCGCAATCGTAAGTGGTGTGGTTTATGGTTACCTACGCAAACCACAAGCATAAAAAGTATTAGAATAGAAAGATTGTTACCATTTGGTGCAATCTTTTTCTCTATTCGAAATGGCTGTGAAATATGGTATAATAAAAGAATGGCAAACAAGAATACTAGTAAAACAAGACGGAGACCGTCTAAAGCAGAACTCGAAAGAAAACAGGCTATCCAGAGGATGTTGATTTCCTTAGGAATTGCCTTATTGTTGATTATTGCAGCCCTTAAACTCGGTGCAGCAGGTATCACTCTTTACAATCTCATTCGACTGTTAGTCGGAAGTTTGGCCTATGTGGCTATAGGCGGCCTCCTCATCTATCTTTTTCTTTTTAAATGGATACGCAAGCAAGAGGGGCTTCTGTCAGGTTTTCTCTGTATCTTCGCTGGCTTGCTCTTGATTTTTGAGGCCTATCTTGTCTGGAAGTTTGGCTTGGAGCAGTCAGTTCTAAAAGGGACCTTGGCTCAAGTTATGACGGACCTGACTGGTATCCGGGTGACTAGCTTTGCTGGTGGAGGCCTGCTAGGTGTTGGACTCTATATCCCCATAGCCTTTCTTTTCTCCAATATCGGATCGTACTTTATTGGAGTTCTCTTGATTCTAGTTGGGGCTCTCTTGGTCAGTCCTTGGTCTATTTATGATGTTGCAGCCTTTATTGGAGCTCAGTTCAGATCCTTCATGGAAAAACAGGAACAGAGAAAACAGGAACGCTTCATCAAGAGAGAAGAAGAGAAGGCTCGTCAAGAAGCTGAAGAAGCAGCAAGAATCAAGAGAGAACAAGAAGAACAGGATGCACTACCGCTTCCTCCTGTAGATCCTGAAACTGGAGAAATCTTACCAGAAGTTCCAGACTATGATCTTCCACCAATTCCTGAAAAAGAATGGAGTGAACCCGAGATTATCCTCCCTCAATCTGATTTTGACGTTCCAGATGTGGAAGAAGATTTTGAGGATGAAGAGGTTCAGGTTGATTTTTCTACCAAGGAAGCCCTCGAATACAAGCTGCCAAGCTTGCAACTCTTTGCGCCAGATAAACCCAAAGACCAATCCAAGGAAAAGAGGATTGTTCGGGAAAATATCAAAATCCTAGAAGAAACCTTTGCCAGCTTTGGTATCAAGGTGACGGTGGAACGGGCTGAAATTGGGCCATCAGTTACCAAGTATGAAGTCAAGCCAGCAGTTGGTGTACGGGTTAACCGCATTTCCAATCTGGCAGACGACTTAGCGCTAGCTCTGGCGGCCAAGGATGTTCGGATAGAGGCTCCAATCCCTGGTAAATCCTTAGTCGGAATTGAGGTTCCTAACTCTGAGATTGCGACCGTTTCCTTCCGTGAACTCTGGGAACAGTCTCAAACTAAACCAGAAAATCTCCTCGAAATTCCTCTGGGTAAGGCTGTCAATGGAACTGCTCGCACCTTTGACCTTTCCAAGATGCCCCACCTACTCGTTGCAGGTTCGACGGGATCAGGGAAGTCAGTCGCAGTTAACGGTATTATCGCCAGCATTCTTATGAAAGCAAGACCCGACCAGGTCAAGTTTATGATGGTGGATCCAAAGATGGTTGAGTTATCGGTGTACAATGACATTCCTCACCTCTTGATTCCAGTTGTAACCAATCCACGCAAGGCCAGCAAGGCTCTGCAAAAGGTTGTGGATGAGATGGAAAACCGTTACGAACTCTTTGCTAAGGTTGGTGTGCGAAATATCGCTGGCTACAATGCCAAGGTCGAGGAATTTAATAGCCAATCTGAGTACAAACAAGTACCGCTGCCTTTGATTGTTGTCATTGTGGATGAGTTGGCAGACCTCATGATGGTGGCTAGCAAGGAAGTAGAAGATGCCATCATTCGTCTCGGACAGAAGGCGCGTGCTGCAGGGATTCACATGATTCTTGCAACGCAGCGCCCATCGGTTGATGTCATCTCTGGTCTCATCAAGGCCAATGTTCCATCCCGAGTGGCATTCGCAGTTTCATCGGGAACAGATTCACGAACCATCTTAGATGAGAATGGTGCAGAAAAATTGCTTGGTCGAGGAGACATGCTCTTTAAACCAATTGATGAAAATCACCCAGTCCGTCTGCAAGGATCCTTTATCTCAGATGATGATGTCGAACGCATCGTAAACTTCATCAAGGCTCAGGCTGATGCGGACTATGATGATAGCTTTGACCCAGGAGACGTTCCTGAAAATGAAGGAGATTTCTCTGACGGTGAAGCTGGCGGCGATCCGCTCTTTGAAGAAGCCAAGGCTCTGGTTATCGAGACTCAGAAAGCTAGTGCTTCTATGATTCAGCGTCGTTTGTCGGTTGGATTTAACCGTGCGACCCGCCTGATGGAAGAACTTGAAATGGCAGGTGTCATAGGCCCAGCTGAAGGAACCAAACCACGAAAAGTATTGCAACAATAAAAAAATAGCTTCTTTTCAAATCTGGAGGGAAGCTATTTTAGTGGTTACTGGTTTGTTTTAGTTTCAGAACTTGTCGTATTTGACTGTGTTCCGTTATCGCTTGTCTCTTTATTTGTAGCAGGTGTAGAAGAGTCCTGAGTTGTTGTTTTCTGTTCTTCTTTTTTCTCCTCTTTTTTATTGGATTGAGAAGTTTCTTCTTGCGTGGTATTTTCTTTAGTAGAAGTGTTGTCCTTGTTAGGAGTAGTATTTTCCTGAGGGGATTCTTTTTGAATTTCCTTGACAACAGTTGTTTGGGTTGTCGTCGGTTCTTTCTTGTTGTTTTTGTTATTATCCATAGCGTTCATGATGGTAATAGTAGCGGTGATTAGACCAAGAATACTACCGATGGTAGCAATCGTTTTTTGAAAGACAGTAAATCCCTTTTTGATGTGTTCTGTTTTTGGTTTTGAAGTTCTACGATAGTTAGACATGATACTCTCCTTTAATTATGATTTATTATACCTCATTTCTTTAAAAAAATCTTAAAAAAAGAGAAACCTCCCTTTCTTGTCGCAGGTCTCTTTTCGTGATACAATAGAAGGAGTGATTTTAGAAAGCGTGAGAAAACATGATCTACTTTGATAATTCGGCAACAACTAAGCCTTATCCCGAAGCACTAGAGACCTATACTCAGGTCGCTTCGAAAATTGTAGGAAATCCTTCTAGCCTCCATCGTTTGGGCGACCAGGCAACACGAATTTTAGATGCTTCCCGGCAGCAAATTGCAGATTTGATTGGGAAGAAGAGTGATGAAATCTTCTTTACCTCTGGTGGAACAGAAGGAGATAACTGGATCATCAAGGGCGTGGCCTTTGAAAAAGCCCAGTTTGGCAAGCACATCATTGTGTCAGCTATTGAGCATCCAGCAGTCAAGGAGTCAGCCCTCTGGCTGAAAAGTCAAGGTTTTGAGATAGATTTTGCTCCAGTTGATGAGAAAGGATTTGTGGATGTTGAAGCATTAGCAGATTTGATACGTCCTGATACGACTCTCGTCTCCATCATGGCAGTTAACAACGAAATTGGCTCTATCCAGCCTATTGAGGCTATTTCAGAACTCTTGGCAGATAAGCCGACCATTTCCTTCCATGTTGATGCGGTTCAGGCACTTGCTAAGATTCCGACTGAAAACTATCTGACAGATCGAGTGGATTTCGCGACCTTCTCAAGTCATAAGTTTCATGGTGTCAGAGGTGTTGGATTTGTCTATATCAAGTCTGGTAAGAGGATCATGCCTCTTTTAACTGGTGGTGGTCAGGAGCGAGACTATCGTTCGACAACTGAAAATGTGGCAGGGATTGCAGCAACAGCCAAAGCTCTCCGTTTATCTATGGAAAAGTTAGCTATCTTTGCTAGTAAGACAGGGCAGATGAAGGCAGTCATTCGTCAAGCTCTTCTGGATTATCCAGATATTTTTGTCTTTTCAGATGAGGAAGACTTTGCCCCTCATATCCTGACTTTTGGGATTAAGGGTGTTCGTGGTGAAGTCATCGTTCACGCCTTTGAAGACTATGATATTTTCATTTCCACAACCTCTGCTTGTTCGTCCAAGGCAGGAAAACCTGCGGGGACCTTGATTGCCATGGGAGTGGACAAAGATAAGGCCCAGTCAGCTGTGCGTCTAAGCCTAGACCTGGAAAATGATATGAGTCAAGTCGAGCAGTTTTTGACCAAGCTAAAATTAATTTACAATCAAACTAGAAAAGTAAGATAGGAGCATTTATGCAGTATTCAGAAATTATGATTCGTTACGGAGAATTGTCAACCAAGCACAAAAATCGTATGCGTTTCATTAATAAACTTCGTAATAATATTTCAGACGTTTTGTCTATCTATCCTCAAGTTAAGGTAACCGCAGATCGCGACCGTGCCCACGCTTACCTGAATGGAGCTGATTACACAGCAGTAGCAGAATCACTCAAACAAGTCTTTGGAATTCAAAATTTTTCTCCTGTGTATAAGATTGAAAAGTCAGTGGACGTTCTGAAGTCTGCTGTCCAAGAGATTATGAAGGAAATCTACAAGGAAGGCATGACCTTTAAAATCACTAGCAAGCGTAGCGATCACAACTTTGAATTGGATAGTCGTGAACTGAATCAAACTCTTGGTGGAGCTGTTTTCGAGGCTATTCCAAACGTGCAAGCTCAGATGAAAAATCCAGATATTAATCTTCAGGTTGAGATTCGTGAAGAGGCTGCCTATCTTTCCTATGAAACTTTTCGTGGAGCAGGAGGATTACCTGTGGGAAGTTCTGGTAAAGGTATGCTCATGTTGTCAGGAGGGATTGACTCACCTGTAGCAGGTTATCTAGCTCTTAAACGTGGGGTAGATATTGAAGCCGTCCACTTTGCTAGCCCGCCATACACAAGTCCTGGTGCCCTCAAGAAAGCCCACGATTTGACTCGGAAATTGACCAAGTTTGGTGGCAATATCCAGTTTATCGAGGTGCCTTTTACAGAGATTCAAGAGGAAATCAAGGCTAAAGCGCCAGAAGCCTACCTCATGACCTTGACCCGTCGTTTTATGATGCGCATTACCGACCGTATTCGAGAGGTGAGAAATGGTTTAGTTATCATCAATGGGGAAAGTCTTGGTCAAGTAGCCAGCCAGACCTTGGAAAGCATGCAGACTATCAACGCTGTGACCAGCACTCCAGTCATTCGTCCCGTGGTTACCATGGACAAGTTGGAAATCATTGACATCGCGCAGGAAATCGATACTTTTGAAATTTCAATCCAGCCTTTTGAGGACTGTTGTACTATTTTTGCGCCTGACCGTCCTAAGACCAATCCTAAGATAGAGAATGCTGAGCAGTATGAAAAACGCATGGATGTTGAAGGCTTGGTTGAGAGAGCCGTGGCAGGTATCATGATTACTGAAATCACTCCCCAGGTTGAAAAAGATGCTGTCGATGAGTTAATTGACAATCTCCTCTAATCAGAAAATCCAGAAGAATTCAGAAAAACAAATGAAAAAAGTTAGTTATTTATCCTTAAAATGGACAATTACTGACTTTTTTTCTATTTTTATGGTATAATAAGATAAAATTTTGAATATAGAGAGTTTTCTGACAATGAATCATTCCTACTTTTACTTAAAAATGAAAGAACATAAACTCAAGGTTCCTTATACTGGAAAAGAGCGTCGTGTGCGTGTTCTTCTGCCTAAGGACTACGAGAAAGACACAGACCGTTTTTACCCTGTTGTTTACTTTCATGATGGGCAAAATGTCTTTTACAGCAAGGAGTCTTATATCGGACACTCTTGGAAGATCATTCCGGCTATTAAACGAAATCCTGACATCAGTCGCATGATTGTCGTTGCCATAGATAATGACGGAATGGGGCGGATGAATGAGTATGCGGCTTGGAAGTTTCAAGAATCTCCTATCCCAGGCCAGCAGTTTGGCGGTAAGGGTGTGGAGTATGCCGAGTTTGTCATGGAGGTGGTCAAGCCTTTTATCGATGAAACCTACCGAACCAAAGCTGATCGCCAGCACACGGCTATGATTGGTTCGTCTCTAGGAGGCAATATTACCCAGTTTATCGGACTGGAATACCAAGACCGAATTGGTTGTCTAGGTGTCTTCTCATCTGCCAACTGGCTTCACCAAGAAGCCTTTAACCGCTATATCGAGCGCAAGAAATTGACGCCTGAACAGCGCATTTTCATCTATGTAGGAACAGAAGAAGCAGACGATACGGACAAGACCTTGATGGCTGGCAATATCAAGCAAGCCTATATCGACTCGTCGCTTCGCTATTACCGTGATTTGATTGCAGGTGGAGTAGGCTTGGATAATCTTGTCTTGAAAGTTCAGTCTGGTGCCATCCATAGTGAAATACCTTGGTCGGAAAATTTGCCAGACTGTCTCCGATTTTTTGCGGAGAAATGGTAAGTTAGGAAAGGAGAAAGCCAATGCATATTGAAAACCTCAGCCACTGGAGTGGCAATCTCAACCGTGAAATGTATCTCAACCGTTATGGACATGCTGGGATTCCAGTTGTTGTTTTTGCTTCATCTGGAGGTAGTCACAACGAATATTATGATTTTGGCATGATTGACGCCTGTGCTTCCTTTATCGAGGAAGGGCGCGTCCAGTTCTTTACGCTATCCAGTGTGGACAGTGAGAGCTGGTTGGCCACTTGGAAAAATGGTCATGACCAGGCGGAGATGCATCGTGCCTACGAACGCTATGTGATTGAGGAGGCCATTCCTTTTATCAAGCACAAGACAGGTTGGTTTGATGGCATGATGACGACTGGTTGCTCGATGGGGGCCTACCATGCACTCAATTTCTTTCTCCAGCATCCAGATGTCTTTACCAAGGTAATTGCCCTCAGTGGTGTTTACGACGCGCGTTTCTTTGTTGGCGATTACTACAATGATGATGCTATTTACCAAAACTCACCTGTAGATTATATCTGGAATCAAAACGACGGATGGTTTATCGATCGTTACCGTCAGGCAGAAATCGTCGTTTGTACGGGCCTTGGTGCCTGGGAACAAGACGGTCTACCATCCTTCTATAAGCTCAAAGAAGCCTTTGATCAGAAACAAATTCCAGCCTGGTTTGCAGAGTGGGGGCACGATGTCGCCCACGATTGGGAATGGTGGCGTAAACAAATGCCCTATTTTCTTGGACACCTGTATCTATAAAAGGAGTTGCCTATGAATTACCTTGTTATTTCTCCCTACTATCCGCAAAACTTCCAACAGTTTACTATTGAACTAGCTAGTAAAGGCATCACAGTATTGGGAATTGGTCAAGAACCCTATGAGCAACTGGATGAGCCTTTGCGCAATAGCTTGACCGAGTATTTCCGTGTAGACAATCTTGAGAACATAGACGAAGTCAAACGTGCAGCTGCCTTTCTATTTTATAAGCATGGCCCAATCGACCGTATCGAGTCCCACAATGAATACTGGCTTGAGCTGGACGCAACACTCAGAGAACAATTCAATGTCTTTGGTGCCAAACCGGAGGATCTCAAAAAGACCAAGTTTAAGTCTGAGATGAAGAAACTCTTCCAGAAGGCAGGCGTACCAGTTGTACCTGGAGCTGTTATCCATACGGAAGCAGATGTGGATAGAGCAGTTGAGACGATTGGTCTACCAATGATTGCCAAACCTGATAACGGAGTGGGAGCGGCAGCAACCTTTAAGCTTGAGACAGAAGAAGATGTAAATCACTTCAAGGAAGAATGGGACCATTCAACCGTTTATTTCTTTGAAAAATTTGTCACTTCTAGCGAAATCTGTACCTTTGACGGACTTGTGGACAAGGATGGTAATATCGTCTTTTCAACGACTTTTGACTACGCCCATACACCACTTGATCTCATGATTTATAAGATGGACAATTCCTACTATGTGCTTAAGGATATGGATCCCAAACTGCGCAAGTATGGCGAGGCCATCGTCAAAGAATTTGGAATGAGAGAACGCTTTTTCCATATCGAGTTTTTCCGTGACGGGGACGACTACATTACCATTGAGTACAATAACCGTCCTGCAGGTGGCTTTACCATTGATGTTTATAACTTTGCTCACTCTTTGGACCTCTATCGTGGCTATGCAGCTATTGTCGCAGGTGAAGAGTTCCCAGCATCAGAGTTTGAACCTCAATACTGTCTAGCTACATCACGTCGTGCCAATGCAAACTATGTCTATTCAGAAGAGGACCTTCTTGCTAAATACAGTCAGCAATTCAAGGTCAAAAAAATCATGCCAGCAGCTTTTGCAGAGCTACAAGGGGATTACCTTTATATGCTGACAACTCCAAGCCGTCAAGAGATGGAGCAGATGATTGCAGACTTTGGTCAACGTCAAGACTAATGAAAAGGATGAGGGGAGTTTGACTCCTTTTGTCCTTTTCTTAAAGATAAGTTAAATAAAGCGTTTTCCATAGATTCTTTTAGAAAAGATATTGCTAAAAGGCCTAAAAATTGATAGAATAAGGATTGTCTAAAAAAATTTAAGGAGAATCTATCAAATGGATTTTACATGGGCTATTAAATATGCCACAGAATTCTTGGGAACTGCTATTTTGA
Source organism: Streptococcus oralis (assembly GCF_001588645.1). Classification (GTDB taxonomy): domain Bacteria; phylum Bacillota; class Bacilli; order Lactobacillales; family Streptococcaceae; genus Streptococcus; species Streptococcus oralis_AB. The sequence continues at coordinate 60,596 of NZ_LAYF01000013.1, forward strand.
TCATTCTTGGTAATGGTGCAGTTGCTAACGTTGAACTTAAAGGTACGAAAGGTCACCAAAGTGGCTGGCTCGTTATCGCGGTTGGTTATGGTATGGGGGTTATGATCCCAGCCTTGATGTTTGGTAACGTATCTGGTAACCACATTAACCCAGCTTTCACTCTTGGACTTGCTGTTAGTGGACTTTTTTCTTGGGAGCAAGTACCATATTACATCCTAGCACAAGTTTTGGGAGCAATCTTCGGTCAAGCTTTGGTTGTAGCGACTCACCGTCCTTACTACTTGAAGACAGAGAACCCTAACAATATCTTGGGTACCTTCTCAACAATTTCAAGCATTGACCACGGTACAAAAGAATCACGTTTTGCAGCTACTGTTAACGGCTTCCTCAATGAGTTTGTAGGTTCATTTGTTCTTTTCTTTGCAGCACTTGGTTTGACTAAAAACTTCTTTGGTGCTGAGGTTCTTCAATACATGAAACAAATGGCTACTCAAGCTGGACAAACTGTTGATTTAAGTGAATTGGCAGTGAAAGCTCAAGTAGCTCCACATACAGCTGCTGGGATCTCAGTTGCGCACTTGGCACTTGGTTTCCTAGTAATGGCCTTGGTAACTTCACTTGGTGGACCTACTGGACCTGGTTTGAACCCAGCTCGTGACTTTGGACCACGTCTTCTTCACGAACTCCTTCCAAAATCAGTTCTTGGTCAACACAAGGGTGATTCAAAATGGTGGTATGCATGGGTTCCAGTTGTAGCTCCAATTGCAGCGGGTATTGCAGCAGTAGCACTATTCAAACTACTTTACCTATAAGAAATGAAACTGGGGAATCCCAGTTTTTTTCTTGTAAAATTTCTAAATAAAATAGATATGGCTTGTAAAATATTCGAAAATCCTTTAAAATAAAAGAGTTGGAGGAATATATGAAGGTGAATGAGATTGTTCGGATCGTTCCGACTTTGAAAGTTAATAATCGAAAATTAAATGAAAAATTTTACATTGAAACCCTGGGGATGAAACCTTTGCTGGAAGAGTCTGCCTTTATTTCTCTAGGTGATCAGACAGCTACGGAGAGATTGATTTTAGAAGAGTCTCCAAGCATGCGAACACGCAAAGTTGAAGGACTTAAGAAGCTAGCTAGACTCTTGATAAAGGTTGAGAATCCTTCTGAAATTGAAGCTCTTCTTTCTCAGATGAAGTCTCTTCCTCGTCTATTTAAAGGAAACCGTGGGTATGCTTTTGAGATTGTTTCTCCTGAAGAGGATGTGATCCTTGTTCATGCAGAAGATGATATAAGAGATTTGGTTCCACTGGAAACTGTTCCTGAATTTTATTCAAATACAGGTATAAAATACGTGAGCCAATTTGAGGTTTCTATGGAGTTTCGTTTGCCTGAGGAGACAGAGAGCTTACTTGATCCTGAAGGAGTAGCGCCAGTAATTACCTTTACGAAAGGGCAAGGACCAGATTTGGTTGTTGAAAACAATGTCACTTGGGACCTGACGATGTTAAAATTTTTAGTCAAGAATTTTGATTTAACCAGTCTTCGTCAGAAATTTGAAAAGACAGGCTACTTTGTCCCTAAGTCTGAAAAATTCTTCCTTGGTAAAGATACCAATAACATTGAATTGTGGTTTGAAGAAGCATGAAGTGGGAAAAAATTCTAAGAAAAATAGAAAATCAAATCGAGGCAGGGATTTATCCCGGGGCCTCTTTTGCGTATTATAAGGATGGTGAATGGAAAGAGTCTTATCTAGGATTGAGTGATCCAGAAAGAGACTTGAAGACAGAAAGTGGTTTGGTTTATGATCTAGCCAGTGTGAGTAAGGTAGTGGGAGTGGGGACGGTTTTTACCTTCTTGTGGCAGCAGGGCAAATTAGATATTGATCGACCGGTGACGGATTTTTTACCGGAGTGTGATTATCCTGATATCACTATACGGCAACTTTTGACCCATGCTACAGATTTAGACCCCTTTATTCCAAATCGGGACCTCTTGACTGCCCCTGAATTAAAAGAAGCCATGTTTCACCTCAATAGACGAAGTCAGCCAGCCTTCCTATACTCGGACGTTCACTTTTTACTTTTGGGCTTTCTTTTGGAAAAAATCTTTAATCAAGACTTGGATCAGATTATAGAAGAACAAGTTTTGGAAGCATGGGGGATGAAGGAGACCAAGTTCGGTCCCGTTGAGCAAGCTGTACCAACAGTGAGAGGGGTGGAGGCCGGAAACATTCACGATCCCAAAGCCCGTCTATTAGGGAAACACGCAGGAAGTGCTGGTTTGTTTTCGACTGTTAAGGATTTGCAGATCTTTCTGGAACATTATTTGAAAGATGATTTTGCAGCAGAATTGAGCCGAAATTTTTCTCCTTTAGATGATAAGGAGCGGTCTCTATCATGGAATCTGGAAGGAGCTTGGCTCGACCATACGGGTTATACAGGTACCTTCATTATGTGGAATCGAGAGAAGCAGGAGGCGGCTATCTTTTTATCCAATCGAACGTATGAGAAGGATGAGCGTGCCCAGTGGATAGTCGATCGAAACCAAGTGATGGAAATGATTCGTCAAGAGGAGTAGGAAGAAGTATGTCAAAAACCGTAAAAGGAACTCTGTATACAGTAGTGGCGGGGATTGCTTGGGGCTTGTCTGGAACCAGTGGCCAATACCTGATGGCACACGGGATTTCTGCTTTAGTCTTGACCAATTTGCGACTTATCATTGCAGGCTTGGCACTGGTGTTCTTATCCTACGTGACTGCAAAGAATAAACTCTATGCTTTTATAAAAGACAGAAAAAGTCTGCTATCTCTGTTGCTATTTGCAGTGTTCGGACTTTTCTTAAACCAGTTTGCCTATCTTTCTGCCATTCAGGAGACCAATGCTGGAACAGCGACAGTTCTCCAGTATGTGTGCCCCGTTGGGATCTTGGTTTATACCTGTATGAAAGATAGGGTAGCACCGACACTGGCTGAGATTATTTCGATTGGATTGGCTATAGGAGGAACTTTTCTGATTGCGACGCACGGGAAAGTTGACCAGTTATCTGTCACACCCCTAGGTCTGTTCTGGGGCCTCTTTTCAGCCTTGACCTATGCCCTCTATATCATCCTTCCTATTGCTTTGATTAAGAAGTGGGGCAGTATTTTGGTGATTGGTGTTGGGATGGTTATTTCTGGTGTAGTGGCTATTCCTTTCACAGGAGTCTTACAGGCCAGCATACCAACCAGCTTAGATTTTCTCTTTGCATTTGCTGGGATTATCATCATCGGAACGGTTTTTGCCTATACAGCTTTCCTAAAAGGAGCTAGTCTGATAGGCCCTGTTAAGTCTAGTTTATTAGCTTCCATAGAACCAATTTCTGCCGTTTTCTTTGCCTTTCTGATTATGAAGGAACAGTTTTATGCGATTGATTTTGTCGGTATGGCTATGATTTTACTAGCCGTGACCATTATTTCTTTGAAAGATTTACTGTTGGAAATAAAGAGTAAGTAATTAAAAAATCCACTCAATCGAGTGGATTTTGTGTATATAGATGATTAGTCTTTGTTTTCGTGTGGCAAGATCAAGTTCAAGATGATTCCTGTCATGGCTGATAAAGCAGTACCTGAAAGTGTAACTGGCCCAAGTTTGAGGATGGCTCCCCCAAGTCCAAGTACTAACATGGCACTAGCAATGATGAGGTTACGCATTTGACTGAAGTCAACGCGTTCCTTAATCAAAACTTTCAAACCGTTGCTGGCGATAACTCCGTAGAGAAGGATGGACATGCCACCAAGCACAGCATTTGGAATGGTTGAAATCAAGGCAGTAAATTTCCCTAGGAAGCTAAGAGCAATGGCGATGAAGGCCGCGTTACGGATAACGGAGACAGAAGCGATACGAGTCATCCCGATAACCCCTGTATTTTCTCCGTAGGTCGTATTAGCTGGTCCACCGAGGAAGGCTGATACAGATGTCGCGATACCATCACCAAGAAGCGTACGGTGAAGTCCTGGTTCTTTCAGGAATTGACGGCCACAGATTTGGCTTAAAACTGTGTGGTCTCCGATGTGTTCTGAAATGGTTACAATAGCGATTGGCAAGATGGCGATTGTTTCAGGACCGAAGTACAAGTTGTACTCTTTAAAGGTTCCACCTGTACTAAATGGCAAGTAAAAACCAGGAATTTCAAACCAGTTGGCTTGAAGGACTGGGGTAAAGTCAACCAAACCAAGCATCATAGCGAAGATGTACCCACCGATGATGGCAAAGAGGAAAGGAATGATACGAAGGAAACCTTTTCCTTTTGTATTGATAAAGGCAGCAATCAAGAACGTCACGACAGCTACAAGAGCGTTTTTCCAGTTTCCGTCTGCCACAAGTCCAGCATTCGTTACAGCAGAACCAGCAAGACCAAGACCGATAACGATAATCATAGGTCCGATAATGATTGGGGGCAAGAGTTTGTCAATCCATTTCGTACCTGCAAAACGAACACTTGCTGCTACAAGGACATAGACCAAACCAGTCAAGATGACCCCAGTTTGAGCAGCAGATACATCGCCTCCCATTTCTTTCATGGCTAGAGACATAGCTGTGATAAAGGCGAATGAAGAACCTAGATAAACTGGAACCTTAAAGCCAGTAGAAATCATGTAGATAAGTGTTCCAATACCGGAAGCAAAGAGAGCAACCGATACGGGCATTCCCAAAATTAAGGGAACGAGAATGGTTGCACCAAACATGGCAAACACGTGCTGGAAGCTTAGAAGAATTCCTTTACCAGCAGAAGGACGTTGATCAACGTCTAGTAACAAGTCAACAGTTGATTCCTGTTTCATAAAAACCTCACTTTTGGGCACCAAAAAAGAGCCCATTATTTTGCAGCAATAGGCCCTCAGAGTAAGACTTTTTAAAAAATAGCTATCTTTTAAAAATTTATATAAATCTGCGCCTTCGTCACCTCACAGGATGACATTAAAAACCTTTGCTTAGGATAGTATAGCAGAAAAAATTCGTTTTGTAAACGAATTTTTCCCGATCCCGGAAATGCGAGAGCGAGGTCCGTTTTGTAAACGAATTTTCCCCGAGCCTAGAAATGTGAGAGCGAAGTTGATTTTGTAAATGGTTTTCTGAATTTTAAACAAGGGGGCACCATTGTTTAAAGTGGGCGTTTGTTGGGCATGCCAGCCTTTCTTGGGTACTTGTTAGGTGTTTCCTTTTTCTTTGCGACGACAGTGATGTAGCGCGGATCTCCATTTGGCAGGGCATAGCTGAGGTTGTCCTCTACCTTGCTAAAGAGGAGGTTGAGAGCGTTCTTGGCTTCTAGCAATTCCTCAGGAGCATTGCTGGCCTTGAGTGCCAATAGTTTGCCGCTAACTTTAAGATAGGGAATGGTCAGCTCAGACAAGATCTGCATACGGGCAACCGCACGAGCTGTCACCACATCAAACTGGGCACGGAAGTTCTTGTCTTGGGCAAAGTCTTCTGCCCGTCCATGGTAGAAGTGAACACCATCCAAATCCAACTCCTGAGCTAAAAGCTGAAGGAAGTTAATGCGCTTATTGAGCGAATCAATGATGGTCACCTCCAACTGAGGATAGAGAATTTTCATGGGCAGACTAGGAAATCCTGCCCCAGCCCCGATATCAAGAAGTTTGATAGTTTCATTTGAAATCAAGCCTTGCAGGATGGGTGCAATCGAATCATAAAAATGTTTGAGATAAACTTCTTCCTTGTCTGTAATAGCGGTCAGGTTAATCTTTTCATTCCACTCGACCAAGAGCTCAAAATACCGTTCAAATTGGTTCTTTTGCTGGTCAGTAAGTGGAAGATTTTGCTCAGCTAGTAGGCTGTAAAATGTTTCTGGTTTCATAGTAGTTTCCTTCTCTAGTATCATCTTATTTTACCATATTCGTTAAAATTTTGATATACTGGTAGTAATCTAAAAGCAGAAAGGAATAAGATTATGACTTGGATTATTCTTGGAGTTTTGGCTCTGATTGTTATTTTTGTGATTGTTAGCTATAACGGTTTGGTTAAAAATCGTATGCAGACCAAGGAGGCTTGGAGCCAGATAGATGTTCAGTTGAAGCGTCGTAATGATCTCCTCCCAAACTTGATTGAAACAGTCAAAGGCTATGCGAAATATGAAGGTTCTACCTTGGAAAAAGTAACAGAACTTCGTAGACAAGTAGCTGCAGCAACTTCACCGGCAGAAGCTATGAAGGCCAGTGATGCCCTTACCCGCCAGATTTCTGGTATCTTTGCAGTAGCAGAGAATTACCCAGACTTGAAAGCTAGTGCTAACTTTATCAAATTGCAAGAAGAGTTGACCAATACAGAAAATAAAATTTCTTACTCTCGCCAACTCTACAACAGTGTTGTCAGCAACTACAATGTAAAACTTGAAAGTTTCCCAAGCAACATCATCGCAGGACTATTTGGCTTTAAAGCTGCAGACTTCCTTCAAACACCTGAAGAGGAAAAGGCAGTTCCTAAAGTTGACTTTAGCGGTTTAGGTGGCTAAGATGTTGTTTGATCAAATTGCGAGCAATAAACGAAAAACCTGGATTTTGTTGCTGGTTTTCTTCCTACTCTTGGCCTTGGTTGGTTATGCGGTTGGCTATCTCTTTATGCGTTCAGGTCTTGGTGGCGTGATTATTGCCTTGATTATTGGTCTTATCTACGCTCTGACCATGATCTTTCAATCGACAGAGATTGTCATGTCTATGAATGGGGCGCGTGAGGTTGATGAGCAAACAGCACCAGACCTCTACCATGTAGTAGAAGATATGGCCATGGTCGCTCAGATTCCCATGCCGCGTGTTTTCATCATTGAGGATTCTTCTTTAAATGCCTTTGCAACAGGTTCAAACCCGCAGAATGCAGCAGTCGCAGCAACATCGGGTCTTCTGGCAATCATGAATCGCGAGGAGCTAGAAGCTGTTATGGGGCATGAGGTCAGTCATATCCGAAACTACGATATCCGCATTTCGACCATTGCTGTTGCCCTTGCCAGTGCCATTACCCTTCTGTCTAGTATGGCAGGACGGATGATGTGGTGGGGTGGCGCAGGTCGCAGACGGAGTGATAATGATCGCGATGGAAATGGTTTGGAGATTATCATGCTTGTTATCTCTCTCTTAGCCATTGTTCTAGCACCTCTCGCAGCAACCTTGGTGCAATTAGCCATTTCCCGTCAGAGGGAATTTCTGGCGGATGCATCCAGTGTGGAGCTGACTCGTAATCCTCAAGGGATGATCAATGCCTTGCGTAAGTTGGAAAATAGTGAGCCGATGCATCACCATGTTGACGATGCCAGTAGCGCTCTTTATATCAATGATCCCAAGAAAGGTGGCGGACTCCAAAAACTATTTTACACCCACCCACCTATCTCAGAACGAATTGAGCGTTTGAAACATATGTAGAAAAAATGGCTCTTTGTCAACTGTAGTGGGTTGAAGAAAAGCTAAAATAAGCTCCATAATATCCATAGGGGATTTACCCACTACAAATATTATAGAGCCGAAAAATATTTGAAGCAGGTGGATAGAAGAAATCACCTGCTTTTTTCTCGTCTTTTGAAAATGATGGACATTTTGAGGATAGTATAGTTGATGAGGGTTTTGATGTAGATAAAAACGTTCAGACACAGAGGATGATTGAGGCAGTGCGAGATGCACTATCAAAATTAAATGAAGAAGAAAGAGAAATCATTGATAGACTTTATTTCAATGATGAAACTATTCGTTTGGTAGCTGAAATGAAAAAAATATCTCATCCAGCTCTCATAAAGAGAAGAAATAAGATATTGGAAAAGCTAAGAGAGTTGCTGAAAGAATTTAGATAGTAATGAGAAGAAGCGGGAAAAAAATTTTTGTCTGCTTCTTTTTAGATATTGCAATGTTTTAACTGTTATGCTATAATAATAACAGTTAAAACACAAATAACAGTAGGGGGTTGATGATGAATATACAGATAAATAATTCCAGTGATGAACCAATATATCTGCAAATAAAAAATCAAATTAAAGCACAAATCATTTCTGGAGATTTGAAAGTGGGAGAACAACTACCTTCGATAAGATTCTTAGCGAAAGAAATAAGAGTAAGTATGTTAACTGCAAAAAGAGCTTTTGATGAATTAGAGTTAGACGGGTTTATAAATTCGGTACAAGGAAAAGGTAATTTTGTTGCAGCACAAAATAAAGAACTAATTCGAGAAGAATACTTAAAGAAAATTGAATCGAAGCTTCAAGAAGTAGTTGAACTTTCAGAAATTGCAGATGTATCCAGTGATGAATTGATAAAAATGTTAAAGAGTTATGTGGAGGGTGAATATGAGTAAATATGCTATTGAAATTAAAGATTTAGTAAAAACATTTGACAGTTTTAAACTAGGACCGGTAAATCTTACTATTCCGAAAGGAACAATAGTTGGATATATCGGACAGAATGGAGCTGGTAAAAGTACAACTATAAAATTGTTACTTGGGCTTTTAAGAAAAGACTCTGGCGATATAAGACTTTTAGATGAGGAAAATCCTAATAGTGTTGAACTGAAAGATAAACTTGGAGTGGTATTTGATGATTTGTTAGTGCCGGAAGAAATGACATTAATCGATGTTGAAAAGTTTTGTCATAGAGTTTATTCAAAATGGGATAAAAAGCAGTTTTATGGATTCGTTGAAAAATTCAATTTACCACATAAAAAGATGATTAAAAACTATTCTCGTGGTATGAAAATGAAACTTTCAATGGCTGTTGCTTTATCTCACAATGCTGAACTTTTGATTTTAGATGAAGCAACAAGTGGGCTTGACCCAATTGTAAGAGAGGAAATCTTGGATTTGTTATTAGATTTTATGCAAGATGAAAATCATACAATTCTTATTTCTTCCCATATTTTATCTGACTTAGAAAAAGTGGCAGATTACATTGCTTTTATTCACAATGGAAAAATCTTATTTATGGAAACAAAAGATGAGTTAAAAGAAAACTACGGTATATGTACTTTATCCAATGAAGAAGTAAATAACATTGATGAAGAAGCCATTGTAGGAAGAAGAATACATTCTTTTGGGCAAGAGTTACTTGTTAAAAAGAGTCTTGTACCTGATGGTATCAAGTTACAAAAACCGTCAATTGAGGATATTATGATTTACTTTGTGAAAGGAGTGAGACAATAATGACATCATTAATTTTGAAAGATATAGCAACTTTAAAAAAGACATTATTATTAACGGTTACTATCAGTATTGCACTGGCTGTATATGGAATTTATGAAAATGAATTGTTTATGGTTCCGTTAATATGTGTAATGATTCCGCTCATACTTACTGCAATCGCCTTTGGCTATGATACAAAATCAAATTTCGAACAGTTTGCATTTTCGATGCCAATAAAAAAGAGCAGTTATGTGTTGAGCAAGTTTTTCTTTGCATTTGCCTTTGGTTTGGTTGGTTCAATCTGCATTTTTGTACTGTTGATGACAAAAAATCAAATGTCATTGGATAATATAGTGTTTATTGCTTTAATTACATTAGCTGCTAGTATACTTATGTCTGCCATTCAATTACCATTTATTCTTAAATATGGTGCTGAAAAGGGTAGACTCATTATGGTAATCACTTATTTCTTAATATTTGCTTTATCAACACTGTTAAAAGAAAAGTCAAATTTTCTTGCAGAACTAATGGAGATTTTTAGTAAGAATTCTATATCAATGATTTGCTTAGGAATTTTAGTTGTAAGCATATTAATCATAGGGCTTGCAGTAAAATTGTCCGTTATGATTATGGAGAAAAAAGAATACTAGTTATAAATTATTTAATTTGTAGTTAAGTGGCAGAGATGGAAAAACAATTTTTTCCTTAATTGTCAAGTCAAGTGCAACAAAGTTGTTCTTCTGATTAAGTGAGTATCTTTCAAGCTGTTTGAGTTAGCTCAAACAGCCCAAAGAATCCAGAGTTCGCCTCTGGATTTTTGCTATGTTCAAAAGTTATAAATCTTGTAAATCAACGACTTCCAAACCTTCCTCTGTCAAACGATAGATACTCGTACAAATCTCTTTTAAGAAACGTCTGTCATGCGAAACAGTGACCAGACCACCTGGATAAGAGGCAAAGAGTTTTCTGATTTCGGGTTGGGAAGTGGGAGAGAAATTTCGTGTGGGTTCATCCAGAATGAGAAAGTTTGGTTTGCGCAGAACTAAATCCAATAGAAGTAGTTTGCCTTGTTGCCCACCAGATAAGGAACGGATTTGGTGTTGCATCTCTGGATAACTGAAATTGAGACTGGCTAAGTGGGATTGGATTTTCTGTAATTCCTCTTTTTGCCCTGTCTGGCTGAGAAAGGCTACTGGCGATAGATCCAATTCCAGTTTTTTGTGGTAATCTTGTGGCATATAACCAAGCGAAATTTCTCTTTTGTCGCTTAGGAGTTGTTGCAACTTGGCTAACAGAGTCGATTTTCCAACACCATTGGGCCCGATAATACCGATTTTATCTTGACTACGGACAATTAGTTGTAACTCCTGAGCTAAAATGCGCTCGCCAATGGACAAATTTTCTTTTTCCAGTTGGATTAAGACTTTAGAAGCCGCTAATGGTTGTATATGTGAGAAGAAGAGTTGGATTTGTTCCTCTTTAAGTGGCTTTTGCGTCATAGAATGAGCTGTTTTCTCAAAGCGTTTTTCTTGAGAGAGAACAGTTTTCATCTTTTTAGCTAATAGGCGCCCAGCTGTACTGTCTTTGGTAGTACGAAGCACATTTTCTACATTTTGCTTGACTCGGCGATGCTTTTCCATGGTTTTGTCATAGGCTCTTTGGTCGTTAGCAGCTTGCTGGCTTTGTCTTGCAAAATTAGCCTTTCTCTGCTCACTATAGCGATCATAGTCTAAATGCTCGACTAGTGTTTCCGCTTCTTTTCGATGCTTGACTAACCGCAAGTGGACAATAGTATCAGCCGTTTGAGAAAGAAAGTCTTCATCATGGGAAATGAAAATAACAGTTTGCCTAATCTTTCGAATCTGACCTTTTAGCCAATCAACCGTCTCAAGGTCTAGGTCATTTGAAGGTTCATCTAAAAATAGAATCTCAAAAGGTTTTGCTAACTCGTGAATGAGCTGAATTTTCAAAGCTTCGCCCCCTGATAGACTGCCAATTTCTTGGTCGCTAGCAAAACGGTCGCTATCAAAGTGCAATTCCTCCGCCAAGCGATAGAGAATGCTGTAGTCTAATTCAGTAGAATCCAAAAAGAAGTAGTCGTGTAGAGTCCTATTTTTCAGGATTTCAGGGAGTTTTTGAGGAATGTAGGCTAGTGATTGAAGGTCAGATTGGATATCGCCCCTGATAGTAAAATCAGGTAATGCTTCCCCCATTAAAGCTCGTAGTAAAGTCGATTTACCATTTCCTTCTTCACCAATAATAGCAACCTTTTCCCCGTCTTGGATGGTCATGCTTAGATCAGATACAAGATCTCGTAGATCTTTGTTTTGCGTGATGGTTAGATGATTGATTTTTATCATATTGTTGCCCTTTCTAGAATGTCGATAGTGCATAACAAAAAGCTCTACTTTATCTAGTAGAGCCCAAAGTCACTGTCCAAAACTCTATTATCCTCGTTGAAAAACTCGTCAAACTAGCTTGGAGCTGCCTACCCCAACCCAAGAGGAGCATAGCTTTCTAGTTTTTTGATTTTCAATGGGGACAAGATACTAGAAAATCTAGTATAAAAAGAGCACACAAAAAGAGACAAAAACAAGATCTACTAAATAAAGATTCTTTATTTGATAGACTTAGTTGTTCATGTCTCCCTTACCTCCGAGTATTAGTACCTCTATCCTATACCTTTCAGGAAATTTTGTCAATAGAAAACAAGTAATTTCAAGCTCTAAAATCCGAAAACAGGCCCGTAGAGAGTCAATACGTGTTTGACATGTTCGTAGTGGAACTTGTCATAGTTGCGCCAAGCGGTGCGTGCTTGATCATTCAGTTTTAGACTACCTAGTCCAATCAGAAGACTGGTACGTTGGTAAAATTTCTCAAGATTGATTAAGATACTGTTGTCCAGCTTTTCTGCTGTTTTTAGTTCCTTAAGAGTGGTGTTCAGCAGCTCTTGCAGTCGAAGATCATCGGCTGTTCCTTGTTTGCAGCTTTGGTAGCTTTTATTTAACTCGGAAAGGAGTTGGTAAGCTTCAGTGATGAGTGCTTTGTCTTCCATATGAGCATCCTCCTTGCTCTGATGTATTCTTGCCTATAGTATAGCACTAATAGGAAAATTTGTCATAGTAAATATGTTAAAAAATGAGATTTTAATATCAAAGTTTGGGAGGCTGACTTATAGCCTTTTCATGGTATAATCAAGTGAGTACATCTTTATGGAGGAAATATGAAGTTAAACATTCAAGAAATTCGTAAGCAACCTGAAGGCCTACACTTTGAACAAGCTTTAGACCTGGCAGCAGACTTGCGTAAACGAAATCAAGAGATTTTAGATGTCAAAGATATCCTTGCAGTGGGAAAGGTGCAGTACGAAGACCGTTTGTATTTCTTAGACTATCAGCTATCTTATACCATTGTTCTTGCTTCCAGTCGCAGTATGGAGCCAGTTGAGTTGGCTGAGTCTTATCCAGTCACAGAGGTCTTCATGGAAGGAGCGACCAATCAACTGGACCAGGAGGTTCTTGATGATGACTTGGTCTTGCCTATCGAAAATGGGGAAATCGACCTTGCTGAGAGCGTAGCAGATAATATTCTGCTCAATATCCCTATCAAAGTCTTGACGGCAGAAGAAGAGGCGGGCCAAGGTTTTGTGTCAGGAAATGACTGGCAAATCATGACTGAAGATGAATACCAAGCTCAACAAGCAGTCAAAAAAGAAGAAAACAGTCCATTTGCTGGCTTGCAAGGACTGTTTGATGGAGACGAGTAGATGGTTTTATCCAAGAAACGTGCCCGTCATGTCATAGAGGAAATTATTGCCCTGTTTCCAGATGCTAAGCCTAGTCTTGATTTTACCAATCATTTTGAACTCTTGGTTGCAGTGATGTTGTCAGCCCAGACGACAGATGCAGCGGTAAACAAGGCCACGCCAGGTCTCTTCGCTGCCTTTCCGACGCCACAAGCCATGTCTGTAGCGACAGAGAGTGAAATTGCTTCACACATTTCTCGCTTGGGACTGTATCGAAATAAGGCTAAATTCCTTAAAAAATGTGCCCAACAGTTACTAGACGATTTTGACGGTCAAGTGCCTCAGACACGAGAGGAATTAGAAAGTCTAGCGGGTGTTGGTCGTAAAACAGCAAATGTCGTCATGAGTGTGGGGTTTGGAATTCCTGCTTTTGCAGTGGATACTCATGTGGAGCGTATCTGTAAGCATCACGATATCGTTAAAAAATCAGCTACACCACTTGAAGTAGAAAAACGTGTCATGGACGTCCTACCACCAGAAGAGTGGTTAGCAGCCCACCAGGCCATGATTTACTTTGGACGAGCTATCTGTCATCCCAAAAATCCAGAATGCGATCACTATCCCCAATTATATGATTTTAGTAATGTTTAAGGGGACTCGGAAAAAGTTTTTGCTTGATTTTAAGGGTGCTTTGTGCTATAGTAAATGGTAAATAAATAGTCCTTTAAACCTGTCCCGTGAGGCAGGCAAGGAGCGCGATAGAGTAGAAGGGTGAAGTCTATACTGTTTACAGTAGGGCTCGCTTGGCTATACATTTCAAGTCTCCTTGTAGAAGGAGACTTTTCTTTTTGGAGGTTTGTCATGAAGACAAAAGAAGTTGTAGACGAATTGACTGTCAAACGAGCGATTACGCGAATTACTTATGAGATTATCGAGCGCAATAAAGATTTGAATAAAATTATCTTAGCTGGGATAAAAACGCGTGGTGTTTTCATCGCTCATCGTATCAAAGAACGTTTGGAGCAGTTGGAAAACATCACTGTTCCAGTTGTTGAATTGGACACCAAACCTTTCCGTGACGATGTTAAAAGTGGAGAAGATACTTCTTTGATTTCTGTTGATGTGACAGACCGTGAAGTTATCTTGGTCGATGATGTACTCTATACAGGTCGTACCATCCGTGCTGCTATCGATAATATTGTTGGTCATGGTCGTCCTGCGCGCGTGAGTTTAGCAGTTCTCGTCGATCGTGGACATAGAGAATTGCCTATCCGTCCAGATTACGTTGGGAAAAATATCCCAACCAGTCGTTCTGAAGAAATCATCGTAGAGATGACAGAACTTGATGGTCAAGACAGAGTTCTGATTACTGAAGAAGCTTAGAAAGCTGAAGGAGTAGCCATGTCAGAAAATCAACAAACATTGAACCATGTGGTTTCCATGGAAGACCTTACAGTTGATCAAGTGATGAAATTGATCAAACGAGGAATCGAGTTTAAAAACGGAGCCCAACTTCCCTACGAGAACAAACCTATCGTGTCTAATCTCTTCTTTGAAGATTCTACACGGACACATAAGTCCTTTGAAGTGGCAGAGATTAAGCTAGGATTGGAGCGACTGGACTTTGATGTGAAGACTAGTTCGGTCAATAAGGGTGAGACACTGTATGATACCATCTTGACACTGTCTGCACTTGGAGTGGATGTCTGTGTGATTCGCCACCCAGAGGTCGACTACTACAGAGAGTTGATCGCGAGTCCGTCGATTACGACTTCCATTATCAATGGTGGAGATGGTTCAGGTCAACATCCTAGTCAGAGCTTGCTTGATTTGATGACTATTTATGAGGAATTTGGTCACTTTGAGGGGCTCAAGGTTGCTATTGCAGGCGACTTGGACCACTCACGTGTCGCCAAATCAAATATGCAGATTTTGAAACGCTTGGGAGCTGAACTTTACTTTGCAGGACCTGAGGAATGGAGAAGCCAAGAGTTTGCGGACTATGGACAGTTTGTAACCATTGATGAGATTGTTGATCAGGTAGATGTTTTGATGTTGCTCCGCGTTCAACATGAACGCCACGAAAGTGGAGCGGTCTTTTCAAAAGAATACTACCATGCTCAACACGGCTTGAACCAAGAACGCTATAATAGATTAAAAGAAACAGCAATCATTATGCATCCTGCTCCAGTTAATCGAGATGTGGAAATTGCTGACCACTTGGTTGAAGCGCCAAAATCACGCATTGTCCAACAAATGACCAACGGTGTCTTTGTTCGAATGGCAATCTTAGAATCCGTATTGGCGAGTAGAAACGCCAACTAAAACACAAGACGTTAAAAGACGCCAGTGAGCGTCCACGAGAGGTGAAAATATGACAAAAAGACTTCTAGTATTAGAAGATGGCACAGTTTTTGAAGGCAAGGCCTTCGGAGCAGATATTGATGTAACAGGCGAAATCGTCTTTAATACAGGGATGACCGGCTATCAAGAATCCATTACAGACCAGTCTTATAATGGACAAATCTTGACCTTTACCTATCCTTTGGTGGGAAATTATGGAATTAACCGTGATGATTACGAATCCATTATTCCGACTTGTAAGGGAGTTGTCGTTTTCGAAGAAGCGCGTAGAGCAAGTAACTGGCGCAACCAAATGACCTTGGATGAATTTTTGAAAGCTAAGAAAATCCCTGGTATTTCAGGAATTGACACCCGTGCACTTACCAAGATTATTCGTAAGCATGGTACTATGCGTGCAACCTTGACTCATGTTGGAGACAGTATGGACCATGTGACGGATCAGCTCCAAGCAACAGTCCTTCCGACAGATAATATCAAGCAGGTTTCTACTAAAACTTCATATCCAGCTCCTGGAGTTGGTTTGAGTGTGGTCTTAGTAGACTTTGGGCTCAAGCACTCAATCTTACGTGAACTTTCCAAGCGCAACTGTAATGTGACCGTCGTTCCGTACTCAACAACGGCGGAAGAAATTCTCCACCTCAATCCTGATGGAGTTATGTTGTCAAATGGTCCAGGTAACCCAGAAGACGTTCCAGAAGCACTGGACATGATTCGTGGTGTGCAAGGAAAAATCCCAATCTTCGGAATTTGTATGGGGCATCAACTCTTTGCTATGGCAAACGGGGCAAAGACTTACAAGATGAAGTTTGGTCACCGTGGCTTTAACCATGCAGTACGTGAAATTGCTACAGGTCGTATAGACTTCACCAGCCAGAACCATGGTTATGCAGTCAGCCGCGAGGATTTGCCAGATCATTTGATCATTACCCACGAAGAAATCAATGACAAATCAGTTGAAGGAGTTCGCCACAGATACCAACCAGGTTTTTCTGTACAATTCCACCCAGACGCAGCTCCTGGTCCGCACGACGCAAGCTACCTCTTTGATGAATTTATCGAGATGATGGAAGCTTTTAAACAAGCAAACTAAAGACGAGTAAAAGCTCGTCGGAGAATTTATGTAACTGAACACGGACGGAAAGCTCGGAATTTAGAGAAACCAACTTGGATTGTCAATCCTTCCTTGGTTCCCTAAAATTCAGTCGCTTTCTATTCGTCCTTTGTATCTTATTTAATGTCGCTCTGTGAGGCGACGAATAGAAAGGCAGGTCGTTTCTTTTAGTCGCTATTGAGCGAACTAAAAACTCCCTGCACTAGATTTTTTATCGAAAAATATCGTTTCTCTAAAAAATCGTCGGAGAATTTATTTAATGGCAACCAGAGAGTTGCCGAATAGAAAGGAGAAGGGTGGTCCGTATTTGCTGAACTGAATACGGGCTACGGACGGTGCTAAAAAGATAGTTATTCCTAGAACTGATAGTTCTTCGTCATAACTCCTATTTTAGCTTTGCCCGCTTGACGCCCTTAATATCTTATAAATGCCTAAACGTACTGATATTCAAAAAATTATGGTGATTGGTTCTGGTCCGATTATTATTGGTCAGGCTGCTGAGTTTGACTATGCTGGGACCCAGGCCTGCTTGTCTTTGAAAGAGGAAGGCTATGAGGTTGTCTTGGTGAACTCAAACCCTGCAACCATCATGACGGATAAGGAGATTGCCGACAAGGTCTACATCGAACCGATTACACTTGAGTTTGTGACGCGTATTCTCCGTAAGGAACGTCCAGATGCCTTGCTTCCAACTCTTGGAGGCCAAACAGGGCTCAATATGGCCATGGAATTGTCTAAAAATGGTATCCTAGATGAATTGGGAGTAGAACTTCTCGGTACTAAATTATCGGCCATCGACCAAGCGGAGGACCGTGACCTCTTTAAACAATTGATGGAAGAGCTTGAGCAGCCAATCCCTGAATCTGAAATTGTCAACACAGTGGAAGAAGCTGTTGCCTTTGCGGCGTCAATCGGCTACCCTGTCATCGTCCGTCCAGCCTTTACCCTAGGTGGTACTGGTGGTGGTATGTGTGCCAATGAGGAAGAATTGCGTGAAATCGCTGAAAATGGTTTGAAACTGTCACCTGTTACCCAATGTTTGATTGAGCGTTCCATTGCAGGTTTCAAGGAAATTGAGTACGAGGTTATGCGTGACTCAGCTGATAATGCCCTTGTTGTTTGTAACATGGAAAACTTTGACCCAGTTGGGATTCACACAGGAGACTCCATCGTATTTGCCCCAGCACAAACCATGTCAGACTATGAAAACCAAATGCTTCGTGACGCGAGCTTGAGCATTATCCGCGCTCTCAAGATTGAAGGTGGATGTAACGTTCAGTTGGCACTTGATCCTCATAGCTTTAAGTATTATGTCATCGAAGTAAACCCTCGTGTATCTCGTTCATCCGCCCTTGCTTCTAAGGCGACGGGTTATCCAATCGCTAAATTGGCTGCTAAGATTGCAGTAGGATTGACCTTGGATGAGGTTATTAACCCAGTTACAGGATCAACCTATGCTATGTTTGAACCAGCGCTTGACTATGTTGTTGCTAAGATTCCTCGTTTCCCATTTGACAAGTTTGAAAAAGGTGAACGCCGTCTCGGAACTCAGATGAAAGCGACTGGGGAAGTCATGGCCATTGGTCGTAACATCGAGGAATCTCTTCTAAAAGCCTGTCGTTCACTTGAAATTGGGGTTCACCACAATGAAATGCCTGAACTGGCAACCGTTTCTGATGATGCCTTGATTGAAAAGGTTGTCAAGGCCCAAGATGACCGTCTCTTCTACGTATCAGAAGCTATTCGCCGTGGTTACACACCAGAAGAAATCGCTGAGCTTACGAAAATTGATATCTTTTATCTTGATAAACTCTTGCACATCTTTGAAATTGAGCAAGAATTAGGTGCCCATCCACAAGATCTAGAAGTCTTGAAAACTGCTAAACTTAATGGTTTCTCAGACCGTAAGATTGCGGAACTCTGGAAAACGACAGCTGACCAAGTTCGCCAACTACGTTTGGAAAACAAGATTGTTCCAGTCTATAAGATGGTCGATACCTGTGCGGCAGAATTCGACTCTGAAACACCATATTTCTATTCAACATATGGATGGGAAAATGAGTCTATCAAGTCTGATAAGGAATCTGTCCTTGTCCTAGGTTCAGGTCCAATCCGTATCGGTCAAGGGGTTGAATTCGACTATGCAACTGTTCACTCTGTTAAGGCGATTCAGGCTGCTGGCTACGAAGCCATCATCATGAACTCAAACCCAGAGACCGTTTCAACCGACTTCTCTGTATCTGATAAACTCTACTTTGAACCATTGACATTTGAAGATGTGATGAATGTCATTGATTTGGAACAACCAAAAGGAGTCATCGTTCAGTTTGGTGGTCAAACAGCTATCAACCTTGCGGAGCCCTTGGCAAAAGCAGGTGTGACCATCCTTGGTACCCAAGTCGCTGACTTAGACCGTGCCGAAGACCGTGACCTCTTCGAGCAAGCCCTCAAAGACTTGGATATTCCACAGCCACCAGGACAAACGGCTACCAATGAAGAAGAAGCAGTGCTTGCTGCTCGCAAGATTGGCTTCCCAGTCCTCGTTCGTCCATCTTATGTCTTGGGTGGACGTGCTATGGAAATCGTCGAAAACGAAGAAGACCTTCGTTCTTACATGCGTACCGCTGTTAAGGCCAGTCCAGACCATCCAGTCCTTGTCGATTCTTACATCGTTGGGCAAGAGTGTGAAGTCGATGCCATCTCAGACGGGGAAAATGTCCTCATCCCTGGTATCATGGAACATATCGAACGTGCCGGTGTCCACTCAGGTGACTCAATGGCCGTTTATCCTCCACAAACCTTGTCGCAAAAGGTTCAGGAAACCATCGCAGACTACACCAAACGCCTAGCCATCGGCCTTAACTGTCTTGGGATGATGAACATCCAGTTTGTTATCAAGGATGAGAAAGTATACGTCATTGAAGTAAACCCTCGTGCAAGCCGTACGGTTCCATTCCTTTCTAAGGTAACCAATATCCCTATGGCACAGGTAGCAACTAAGCTCATTCTTGGTCAAAGTCTCGAAGAACTTGGTTACCAGGATGGACTTTACCCAGAAAGCACTCGCGTTCATATCAAGGCTCCAGTCTTCTCCTTTACGAAACTAGCTAAGGTAGACAGCTTGCTCGGGCCTGAAATGAAGTCAACAGGGGAAGTTATGGGTTCTGATACTACTTTGGAAAAAGCTCTTTACAAGGCCTTTGAAGCTTCCTACCTACACTTGCCAACCTTTGGAAATGTGGTCTTTACCATCGCTGATGATGCCAAAGATGAAGCCTTGGACTTGGCTCGTCGTTTCCAAAATATCGGTTACGGTATCCTCGCGACAGAAGGAACTGCAGCCTTCTTTGCTAGTCATGGACTGCATGCCCAGCCTGTTGGTAAGATCGGTGATGATGAGAAGGATATCCCAAGTTTTGTCCGCAAAGGGAAAATTCAAGCAATCATCAATACTGTTGGAACCAAACGAACTGCTGACGAAGATGGTGAGCAAATTCGCCGTTCGGCTATTGAACACGGTGTGCCCCTCTTTACAGCCCTAGATACAGCTAATGCCATGCTCAAGGTGCTGGAAAGCCGTAGCTTTGTCACAGAAGCAATCTAATTGAGAAAATATTTTCATAGTTTTAAAGCCAGCGTCAGAAAACGCTGTCTTTTGCAATACTGATATTGCCTATTTCAACTATTATGCTTTCCTTAAGAATCATTCTAAAATGTGATATAATAAGGATGAATTGGAAATGGGAAATTATTTTCATTATATTTTCAAAAATTCCATTAAAAAAAGTAAAGACAGATTAGAAAGTGTAAAATTCCGATGTCTTCTTACAAAAAAGTCTCTCTTTCTGAGATCAATCAATCTATTGAAACTCCCAATAACAATCATTTTTGGCAAAATCTAAAAGCATTTTTAGGACCTGGAGCTCTTGTAGCAGTTGGTTATATGGATCCTGGAAACTGGATTACTAGTGTGGTTGGTGGTGCTTCCTACAAATATAGTCTCTTATTTGTTATTTTGATTTCATCCATCATTGCTATGCAGCTACAACAGATGGCTGGAAAGCTCGGTATCGTAACTAAGATGGACCTAGCACAGGCAACTGCACATCATGCTCCCAAATGGCTTCGCTATAGTCTTTGGGTGATTTTAGAATTAGCTTTAATGGCGACAGACTTAGCCGAGGTTTTAGGCTCAGCGATTGCCTTAAATCTTTTATTTAAAATACCGATTATGGTCGCTATCCTCTTAACCGTTTTAGATGTATTTCTTTTGTTGTTGTTGATGAAATTTGGCTTCAAAAAAATTGAAGCCATTGTGACGACTCTTATTTTAACCATATTAGCCATCTTTACCTATCTGGTGGCCTTATCCAATCCAAGTATTCAGGGTATCTTTGGTGGTTATTTACCGACTCCAACATTATTTGAAACACCATTGCCTGGTCATGAAAGCCAATTGACCTTGGCTCTAGGAATTGTAGGAGCGACAGTC
Source organism: Streptococcus oralis (assembly GCF_001588645.1). Classification (GTDB taxonomy): domain Bacteria; phylum Bacillota; class Bacilli; order Lactobacillales; family Streptococcaceae; genus Streptococcus; species Streptococcus oralis_AB. The sequence continues at coordinate 81,458 of NZ_LAYF01000013.1, forward strand.
ATGCCCCATAATCTCTATCTTCACTCCTCTCTTTCTCAAACAAGGAAAATCAATCACAAAGATAAGAAGGATGTTCGAAAAGCCGTGCGTTTTATGACCTGGGATTCAAATCTTCAGTTGTCCCTAGCCTTTATTGTCAATTCCTTGCTTCTTATTTTAGGGGCATCTCTCTTTTTTGGTCATGCATCTGAAATTTCAGCATTCTCCCAAATGTACAATGCTTTACAGGATTCGACAATAGCAGGAGCGATAGCTAGCTCAACTCTGTCAACTTTGTTTGCTTTAGCCCTTTTAGCAAGTGGTCAAAATTCGACCATTACAGGTACTTTGACAGGACAGATTGTCATGGAAGGATTTTTGCATCTGAAATTGCCTCAGTGGATGATCCGTATCGGTACCCGTATTTTTGCCTTGCTCCCTGTGATTATAGTCGCCGTCTTGTTTGGACATCAAGAAAAAACCTTGGATCAGTTATTGGTCTATTCACAGGTCTTTCTGTCAATCGCTCTTCCGTTTTCAATCTTCCCCTTAATTTATCTGACCTCTAAGAAGTCACTGATGGGAGAATTCACCAATGCTAAGTGGAACACCATCCTAGGTTACGCAGTTTCAATCATCTTGACCATTCTCAATATCAAGCTTCTTTTCGATATTTTTTAAACTCGTTTGAAATCAATTATAGTGTCAGCGTGAAGCTTGACAAATAGAAAGTAGTAGGGGTTGGTTCATAAAAAGAAGTAAAAAAAAGAACAGTGGTAACTGTTCTTTTTCTTATTATTTGAGACCGTATTTTTTGTTGAAACGATCCACGCGTCCATCTGCTTGAGTGAACTTTTGACGTCCAGTGTAGAATGGGTGTGAGTCTGATGAAATTTCCACACGGATCAATGGGTAAGTTTCGCCTTCGAACTCAACAGTTTCGTTAGAGCGTTTTGTTGAACCGCTAAGGAATTTGTAACCAGTAGTTGTGTCCATGAAAACAACTGGGCGATATTCTGGATGGATATCTTTTTTCATTTTGCAATATTTCCTTTCTGCCATGGTCTCTTTGCGAGCCATAGATTGTTACCATACTAGTCTATCAGATTCTGATAAGTTTGGCAAGTCTTTTCCCTGATTTTATTAAAAATCTTGATAAAAAATCACTCCAGTGTTTACTGGAGTGAGGGTAGAAGAATGATTAGTTCTCTTGATTTGGAGCTTTTTCCTCTTGTTGATTTTTTACTTCTGTTTCTTTAACTGGTTCTGTGTTTTCTTCTGCTAATTTTGCTTCTTTTTCAGTTTCAGTAGGTTCTGTTTCAGTTGATTCTGTTACAGTTTCAGCTTCAGCCTCTGTTTCTGTAGGTTCGGCTACTGGTTCAGCTTCTGTTTTTGTTTCAGATTCAGTAGTTTCCTCTTTTACTGGTTCTGCATTTTCTGCTGCTGATTCAGCCTCCACATTAGCTTCTTCTTTTTGCTCGGTTTCCTCTTTAGCTGTCTCTGTTTTTTCAGCTGTAGTTTCTTCTTTTTTACGTTCTTGAGATTCTTTTTTGATTTCTTCGACTGCAGTTTTAACGGTAGAGCTTGTTACACGTCCGACAGTTTGAGCAAAATCTTTACCAGACTCAGCTAATTCAGTAAATGACTCTTTTGTAATTTTACCACCTGACATTGCCAAGAGACCAGTTACAACTAATGCAATGCTAGCTAGAATAGCTAAAATCAAACCAAAGCCGATTGAAATGCCATATCCACCAAAGTTAGACATGTATTTATTTACATTAAAGAGACTATTTAGTGTGACGAGAGTTGCAATTGCACCTGCAACAATGACACCAATTGAGAACCCTTTAGGCATTGCTTTATTCATATTATTCAAGCATGCAAGAACAATAGATACAATAGCAGCGATAATGACAAACCACCCATCACCTTGGTAACCATTCACACTATAGGACCCAAAAGCACCTGCATTTAAACTAGCCCATGGCAAGAGTGAACCAAGAATGGCTACTCCAGCAGAAATGAGAATATACAAACGATTTTTTTCCATTATTAAGTCTCCTTTTATTCAGTTTGATTTATTATACCATAAACTGAGGTACAAAGAAACCGTATATTTTAAGAATATAGCATATAAAATGCCAAGAAAATTCTTTCTTAGCCTTGGTGAATCTGTAGAGCCTCTTTCAGTTCTTTGTATATTTGTTCGTTTTCTTCTAGACTATAGGAATTGGCGCCACTGGCTAATGGATGCCCTCCCCCGTCGTGTCGTTTGGCTATCTCATTGATAGGAGTGATTTTACTACGCATTCGCACACGGAAATGACCATCAGCTTGCTCAACAAAGATAGCCCAAGCCTTAACGGTATCAATTCGACCAGGTGCTCCGACAATCGCAGCCGTTTCAGCATCCGTAACCTTATAATTTTTCAAGATGTCTTGAGTAAGCAGAACGCGTGCAGCTCCATTCTCATCAACTTCTAAATGATCATAGACATACCCTTGCAATTTTGCAATCTTGAAGCTCATGGTATCCATTTGACGAGACAGTCCAGCAAAGTCAAAATCAATTTCTCGGAGCTGGCCAGCTATTCTAAAGGTACGGGCACTAGTTGACGGGTAGAGAAAACGCCCTGTGTCCCCGACAATTCCTGCATAGAGAAGTCGTGCCGCTTCACTAGACAAAGCTAGCTGATTTTCTTGAGCAAATAATGCAATCATCTCACTGGCACTGCTTGAACTTGTATCCACCCAAGATAGGTCACCGTAGATATCATCATTTGGATGGTGATCGATTTTGATGGTGAAAGCAGCTTGTTCGTAGCGTTTATCATCGATACGAGGACGATTTGCTGTATCACAAATAATAGCAAGAGCTCCTTGGTAGTCACTGTCTTGGACAGTATCCATTTCCGCCATCCAAGTTAGAGTTGGTTCGTTAAAACCGACTACTTTGATAGTTTTTTCTGGGAAATGGTGTGTGAGAAGAGCCTTTAAACCTACCTGGCTCCCTAAGGCATCTGGATCTGGTTTCATATGACGTTGAATGATAATGGTATCGTATTCTTTGATTTTCTCTAATATTTGCTGGCAAATTTCCATAAATAACCTCAATTCTTTCTCATTTCATTGTAGCACAAGAATTTTTATTTTTAAAATGAAAAAGATATGATATAATGGAGAAAGATAAATTGAGGAGGACGTTATGGCATTAGCAAAAATTGTATTTGCCAGTATGACCGGTAATACCGAAGAAATTGCAGATATTGTAGCAGATAAATTGCGTGACTTAGGATTGGATGTCGATGTGGATGAATGTACGACTGTTGACGCTTCAGACTTCTTGGAGGCGGATATTGCAATCGTTGCGACTTATACTTATGGAGATGGAGAATTGCCAGATGAGATGATGGACTTCTACGAAGACCTAGCAGATCTCAACTTGAATGGCAAAATCTACGGAGTGGTCGGTTCAGGAGATACCTTCTACGACGAATTCTGTAAGGCTGTTGATGACTTTGATCGTGTTTTTGTAGCGACAGGAGCAGAAAAAGGTTCAGAGTGCGTTAAAGTTGATCTTTCTGCTGAAGAAGAAGACATCGAACGTTTGGAACAATTCGCAGAAGAATTGGCTGCAAAAGTAGGATAAGAATCAAACTGCGCTGACTGGAAGAAGTCAGTGCGTTTTTTTATTAATTTTTTTGTGATTTTACTAGCCTATTTGGTGGCTTTTTGATACAATAATTCAAATAAAGGAGGAGACACCATGGATTTAGATATTATTCGGCAAGAAATTGATCAAATCGACGACCAAATCGTCAAGCTCCTGGAAGAACGGATGCATTTGGTTGAGGGAGTAGTTGCCTATAAGAAAGCCTCAGGAAAACCTATTTTAGATACTAAGAGAGAAGAAATCATTTTTGAAAAAGTCAGAAATAGAGTAGAAGATAAGCGCTATCAGGAGACCATTGTTGCTACTTTTTCAGACATTCTCAAACGTTCGCGTGATTATCAGGATCAAAACATTAAATGAAAAAAGAACAATTTTATCCGCTAGGAATTTTTCTGGCTGCAATGGTGGGGGGCCTTGTCCGCTATCTGGTTTCCACTTGGTTACCAGCCAGTCCAGATTTTCCTTGGGGGACCCTTCTTGTCAACTATCTGGGCATTTTCTGCTTGGTCTATCTGGTGAAAGGCTATCTGGTCTATAAGGGAACTAGTAAAGGCTTGGTTTTAGCACTGGGGACAGGATTTTGTGGTGGCTTGACAACTTTTTCTAGCCTAATGCTTGATGCAGTAAAACTGCTCGATACTGGGTGTTATCTTAGTTTAGGTATCTACCTACTTTTGAGTATTGGCGGAGGCCTGCTCTTGGCTTATGTTCTAGGGAGGAAGAAATGGTAGTCGTTTATCTTGCAATCGCCTGTGGCTTCGGAGCCCTAGTGCGGTATTTCTTTTCCCGCTATAATCAATCCTCGAAATTGCCCCTAGGAACTCTCATAGCTAATCTTCTCGGCTGTTTTTTGATTGGCTTGCTCTACAACCATGTGGAGTCTAAGGAAGTCTATGCTATCCTCGCGACAGGCTTTTGTGGTGGGTTGACGACCTTTTCAACCTTGAATGACGAGCTGCAAAGACTGTTAAGCGATAAGAAGGTGTTTTATAGCTATTTTCTCTTAACTTACTTAGGCGGTTTTCTAGCGATTTTTTTAGGAATTCTGCTATAAATTTCTTTACTTTTAGGTGGAAATTTGGTAAACTGTATCTTGTGTGTAATGGACGCACAAAAATACAGTTTATCCGCTGAGGAAGGTTCCTCAAGATTGACAAAGATAGGAGAATAAAATGAATCCATTAATCCAAAGCTTGACTGAAGGTCAACTTCGTACAGATATCCCATCATTCCGTCCTGGTGACACTGTTCGTGTACACGCGAAAGTTGTCGAAGGTAACCGTGAACGTGTTCAGATCTTTGAAGGTGTTGTTATCGCACGTAAAGGTGCTGGCATCTCAGAAAACTACACAGTTCGTAAAATCTCTAACGGTGTAGGTGTTGAGCGTATCTTCCCAATCCACACTCCACGTGTTGAAAAGATCGAAGTTGTTCGTTACGGTAAAGTACGTCGTGCGAAATTGTACTACTTGCGTGCACTTCAAGGTAAGGCAGCTCGTATCAAAGAAATCCGTCGTTAATTCGACTAAAAAACTCTGCTTACCCAGCAGGGTTTTTCTCTAGCTCCCTTAGTTCAATGGATATAACAACTCCCTCCTAAGGAGTAGTTGCAGGTTCGATTCCTGCAGGGGGCATATAAAGAAGCGTAAAGAAAAAAAAGAATATTTAAAGTGTTAGTTTAAAGGCAATCATCACAAGTTAACTTTTTAAAATAGGTTAGTATTTTTGGAATTTTTGACCAAATTGTGACCAAAATTTGACCAAATATTTGTTTTGATTTTGATGATTATGAAGTTAAGTAGATCATAGGAGTAAGGCTTTATAGGTATAAGTTATTTATGTTCGCTATGTTAGTTAAATAATTAATTTTTGACTTGTTTATCTCTGTTTAATGTAAATTAGTTGTGAGAAACACCCACATTTTATATACAAATATGTAAAATGTAGGTGTTTCGCCCTTTCGCCTTAGTAGATAAGAAAAGGGAACTGACGGCTGTGGTACAGTCAATGATACTTCTTAGAAGGTAGCTAGAGTGAGATAGTGAGGTCTATGTGTTGTATGGTCGTGTGTGAGAGTAAAATCTTGCTAATGCCTTTGGGTAAGAAAGAGGGGATATTGAGTTATCCTTAAATTTGTGACCTTGGCGAAGGTAGTAAGCTGAGAAGCTGAAAGTATGCGAAGATAAGAGCATACATTTTATATTGCTATATTCTATTGAAAAAAAACGTAAAAAGGCTTTGAAATAAGCCTTTTTATTTTGCAAAAAAAAATTAACAATAACTAGATTTTTATAAAACAGGTTTTGTCCTGATAAGAATTGAAAGTATTGTTAGTTTTCACAAGGGAATCTATTGAGTTCCTTTATGTAAATTAACAATATGAGTAGAGGTGTAGAAAAGAGAAAAGAGGAAGCAAAATGATTAACGTATCAAAAGCATTGATTTTGTATAGAGAAAGAAACAATAAGTCAGAAGATGATTTAGCAAATTATCTAGGTATTCAAAAGAAAGCGTATAAACGCTATGAAAGTGGTGATCGTGAGCCTAGCATTGATAAACTTTATAAGCTAGCAAAGTATTATAATTGTACGATAGATGATTTTATCAATGTAGATGAAAAATTCACTGTGAAGCGTGAAGAAGTATTGTCTACAAAAGATTTAGACAATCTAGGTTGTCACCATCAATTTCTCATGGACTGGTAACAATGTTGACTAAAGGAAAAAGTTATGAAGAAACTATTCGCTTTTCTGATGATGATAAGACAAAATACGTTCATAAGAGTGAAGTGAAACGATTCTTACTCGACCTAGCAGAGAAGATTTAGTAGTAGGAAAGAGGTGTGTTAAGATCGAAGAGTATGGTTATAAGGAGGGTTTGAGGACATATTCCGAAGAATGGATCATAAAAGAGTATAACCGAATCTATAGTCGATTCTGCTGGAATTTGAAAATCTATGCTCATGTAAAAAATGGTGCTGATGTATATGTATCTTCAAAAAAATGTTGTGATGATTTGTATTATCAGTTGTATGCTGTAGGTCAACTTACACGAAGTTATTACAGTAAAATTATGTCTAAGATTGAAAGAACCTATAATCGTTTTAGAGAAGATGGAGTGATTATTGAATTTTAAAATAATAAAATTTATTTTTAAAGAGATATGATATAATGTATATAACATTTTTAAAAAAAGGGGATATTTGAATGAAATATAAAAAGTCAATAGCTTTTTTATCTACTGCTATATTGTTGGCATTTAGTAGTGTTGTTCATGCTGATTCTGCAAGACAATCTAAGATTAAAGAATTGGATAATCAAAGAAGTGAACTTGCTAAGAAGAATGGTGTTACTGGCTATCTAGGTGATGGTCGTTGGTATTCACTTGTTGAATCTGAGAATAAGGTTGATACCTTGAAGAAACAAGTTGAAGCCTTGAAAGTGCCATATAGTGAAAAGAATACTATTAAGGTAAGTCCTGCTTATGTTAAAGCATTAAAGGATAATTTTGATGATAGTAAGAGTGAACAAGAACGAGATCAGGCAGAAGAAATTCTGAAAAGTGAAAGTGCGAAGTTAGCTTTACAGAAAAATGACTTTGTAACTGTTGGTTCAGATAAAGCTGAAGTTTATGATCTTGATAATCTTCCAAAAGAAGTATTGATTGAATTGAACTATTTTGCCTTTGATATGATAAATCAAGTAAGAAGGCAAATGGGAACTAAGGAACTAGTTCTTGCTGAATCGTCTATTGATTTTGCTAGTAAACTGTCTGTTAAAATGCAAAAAGCAGATAGAAGTGTAGAGTATTGGCACTATGTAAAAGGAATCAATGAGGTAGCTAGAGAGTATGGGTTGCCTACTTCTACTAAGGAAGATGAAGAAAAAAAATATGGTGCTCAATATTATGAAAATGGCGCAGGTACGACTCAGGGTTTATATGATGTTACAAAAGCACAATTAAAACGTACTATTTATAATGCCATTTTAGATTTTATGTATAATGGTTATGAATACTATCATGCTCAATCCATTGCTGGAGTGAATTGGGGGAAGCCGAATAATGTAGATTATTTTGGTCTTTCAATTTTCTTGTTGAAAGATGGAACTCAAATGAGTTTTATTACTGTTTCGGACAAGCAAATTTCAAAATCAACTAAGAATAATTTTAGTACAAAAACTCCTGTGAATACTACAGAAAGTAACAGAAAATCAACTCTTGGCAAGAAAGAGAAAGAGTTGGAAGTAGAAAAAGGGAAGTTGGAAAAACTAAATACTTCTTATAAAGAATATGAAAAAATCTCTAAAGAAATTGATAAGTTAAACGAAGAAGAAGAAAAAGAAAAGGAGAAAGAACGTAAAGCGAAAGAAGCCTTAAAAGAGAAAAAAGGTTGGATAAGAGAAGGAAACGATTGGTATTTCTATAAGAATAATCAACCTTTAAAAAACACATGGGAAAGTGATTATTGGTTCGGTTCTGACGGGAAAATGGCTACCGATTCATGGGTAGACAATGGTCGCTATTACGTTGACAAGTCAGGAAAGTATGTTCAAAATAAAAATCAAAAGTATGGTTGGGTTCAAGAAGGAACAGTATGGTATTTCTATAAGAATAATAGGCCTATAAAAAACACATGGGAAGGTGATTATTGGTTCGGTTCTGATGGAAAAATGGTTACGGATTCATGGGTAGACAATGGTCGATACTATGTTGATGGTACTGGACGATATGTTCAGAATAAAAAACCTGCTCAGACAAAACCAACTCCATCAAAGGAGAAGCAGGTAGAGAAAAATCCAACTAAGCCTGCTCCTGCTATTTCATTTAAGAAGAATGGCTGGATTCAAGAAGGTAAAACGTGGTATTTCTATAAGAATAATCAACCATTGAAAAATACATGGCAAGGTTCATATTATTTGAAATCAGATGGAAAAATGGCTGTGAGTGAATGGGTTTATGACTCATATTATCAAGCATGGTACTATTTGAAGTCTGATGGAAGTTATTCACGTAGTGCATGGCAGGGTTCATATTATCTGAAATCTAATGGTAAGATGGCAGAAAGTGAATGGGTTTATGATTTATATTATCAAGCATGGTACTATTTGAAATCTGATGGAAGTTATTCACGTAGTACATGGCAAGGTTCATATTATCTGAAATCTAATGGTAAGATGGCAAAAAGTGAATGGATTTACGATAATTATTATAAAGCATGGTTTTATTTGAAGTCTAATGGTATCTATGCTCGTTCTGAGAGGGTACAAGGCTATTGGGTTGATGATTTAGGTAGATGGAAATAGATTAAGAGTCAGTTTTACTGGCTCTTTTTTTGTAGAAAAGGAGAAAATATGATTGTAGTTGTTTATAAACTCTCTCGTTCACCATCAAGTGATTGAGAGTTTTAATTTGTTATAAATGTTTTTAGAAAAGGAGATAAATAATTAAATGTAAAAAGGACAAGAATATAAGGCTTATGGTTCAATCCGTAAAATGAAAGTTGGTGGTGCTTGTGGAGTTATCCTTGCATTTGAAATGTTGGGTATGGTAGTTTCTACAGGTTCGGTTTCTGCAGAAACTAAGGCAAACTTATTTATCTTTTGAAATTATTGCTAATTCTAAAATGAAATAGACAAAAACCGCTCAGCAGAGCGGTTTTCGTCTATTCTTGCCTTTTTACAATACCCAGGTACGGATGGCATGGGCTACGCCAGATTCGTCATTTGTTTTGGTGATGTATTTGGCGATTTTTTTGAGTTCTAGATTTCCATTTTCCATAACAACAGGATTACCAACAACTTCCAGCATGGCACGGTCATTTTCTTCGTCACCGATCGCCATGGTTTCATCTTTGGTCAATCCTAATTTTTCAGCTAAGTGAGTAATAGCTGAACCCTTGTCTACATTTTTTTTAAGGAGTTCAAGGTAGAAAGGAGCAGATTTGTTAATAGAGTAGCGCTCGTAAAATTCTGCTGGTATCTTTTCAATCGCAGCATCGAGAATTTCTGGTTCATCGATAAACATACACTTGACGATTTCCTTGTCAGCCATTTCTTCAGGAGTACGGTAGAAAATAGGCATGCTGACGAGGGTTGATTCGTGCACCGTGTATTTTCCGATATTGCGATTGGCAGTATAGATACCGTCCTTAGTAATAGCATGCATGTGAACACCGAGCTTACGACTGAGGAATTCCATATCCAGATAATCCTCATAGGTCAAGGATTCGCTGATAATCTCATGGCCAGTAGCAGTTTCTTGGACAAGGGCACCGTTGAAGGTTACAACATAGTCACCCTCGTCTCTCAACTGCAAGTCGTCCAGAAGTTTGGCAACACCTGCAACGGGACGACCCGTTGCAATGACGACTTTGACACCAGCTTGTTTGGCATCTTGGATGGCAGAAAAGACTTCCGGAGTGATTTCTTTTTTACTGTTAACCAGGGTACCATCGATATCGACGGCGATTAGTTTAATACTCATAAATTTCCTCTATTCGTTCTTATTTGGGGTAAAATGATCGTTCTCAATCAAGTGTAAAAATTGCTGGGTAATGCTTGCGAAGATACTGTTTTGATCCAACATTTCTTTCGGAAAATAGAAACGATTGTCTCCATGGCGACTGCCAGCAAGGGATTGGACGATAGGGGACAGGCTAGAGAGTTCTGCCAGTTCACCATTTTTCTGTAGAATCTCAATCTGTGTCCGTGGATTTTCAGATTCGGGACGATAGATATCATAAGGGAGGTCAAAGTTCTTATGAATGGCAGTATAGTAGTCTGGATCAAAACCGATTTCTTCAACCAGTTGTCTCATGGTTGCGAGTTGGTCTTGGTCTTCTTGTGAAAAGGTGATGGATTTAAAGACCTTGCGGTTGACAAAGCGTTGCGACAAGTCAGCGAGAATCTTGTCAGGACTGGTCATCCAGAGCTGGAAGTAGGTATTCATCACGCCATCATCAAGAGCCAGATAGTCAGCGAGAGTGACTTTCTTCTCGAAAAAAGGGAGGAGATGTGGAGAAGTGCGTGCAAAGAAGTCCTTGTCCTCGGGGTAGAGCTCCTTGGCACGTTTGAGGAGATTCTGCAGGAGAACTTCCATGGCACGTGTTGCAGGGTGGAAATAAACCTGCATATACATCTGGTAGCGACTGAGAACATAGTCTTCGATGGCATGCATTCCATTGCGCTGAAAGGCGATCCCATTTTCGACAGGACGGATGACTCGGAGAATGCGAGTCAGGTCAAATTCCCCATAAGATGCTCCTGTAAAATAGGAGTCGCGCAAGAGATAGTCCATACGGTCCGCATCGATCTGACTAGAAATGAGCTGCACGACCTGCTTGTTAGGGTAGGTATGGTCGATGACACTAGCCACCTTTTCAGGAAAGTCTGGCGCTACTTGTAGCAGAACTTGGTGAATCTCTGTCTCAGGACTTTGGATGATTTCCTGGGTAATGGCCTCATGATCTGTATCAAAGAGATTTTCAAAAGTATGCGAGTAGGCACCATGCCCAAGGTCATGAAGGAGCGCAGCGGTCATGGTCAAGAGAGACTCAGCAGGATCCCATTCTTCAGGATATTTTTCTTCAAAAATCTCCGTGATACGTCGAGCAATCTCATAGACTCCCAAACAGTGGGAAAAGCGACTGTGCTCACCACCATGGAAGGTATAGCTAGAAGTTCCTAGTTGTTTGATACGGCGCAGACGTTGAAATTCTTTTGTATTGATCAAGTCGTATATGATCTGATTATTGACGTGGATATAGTTGTGAACTGGGTCACGGAATACTTTTTCATTCATATGACCATTATAGCAAAATCCTGCTCTTTTTGGTAAAATAGTAGGACAAGAGACATGAAAGAGGATTTGATGTGAAGATTCGGATGCGAAATAGGATTCAGTTTGATGAACAATTGGAAGTCATTGACCAACTTTATGACGTGGAAGTGCGTGAAAAAGGGGATTATAGCTATCTGCTTTTTTATAATGAGGAAAAAGAAAAAGTGGTTCTCAAGTTTCATGAAGAAGAACTAGTGATGACCCGTTTCTCGAATCCCAAAACCATCCTGCGTTTTCTAAAGGATAGTGATAGTTTAGCCTATATTCCTACTCCAATGGGGATGCAGGAGTTTATCATTCAAACGAGTCACTACAAACTGGATAGGCAAAAGATTGAGCTAGCCTATCAACTACAAAACCAAGAGGGACATCCCTTTGCTAGCTATCAATTAGAAATTACTTGGGGATAAGAAAAAGGTTGGCGAGAGCCAACCTTATTTGATATAGAGTTCTTGGTTTTTTAGGACAATTTCACCTACACTTGCAAACTTCTTGAGTTTTTTAAGTTCTTCAGGATGGGTTACGAGAGTGATAACATATCCCTCTTTGCCCATGCGACCTGTACGGCCAGCACGATGGGTATAGGTTTCCATATCTCTAGGAATATCAAAGTTTACGACACATTCTAGACTATCGATATCAATTCCACGAGCCAGAAGGTCAGTTGCAAGGAGCAAGGTTAGCTGCTTGTCCTTAAACTTTTCCAAGATAACTTTTCTAAACTTGACATTGACATCGCTAGCGAGAGAAACAGCTAAGATATCCCGATACTGTAGTTTTTCCTCTGCGCTTCCAAGGTCTGAGAGGCTGTTAAAGAAGACTAGACCACGGAAATCCTCAACATGAGCTAGTTTTCGTAGCATATCCACTCGGTGACGTTGGTCTACCTGCATGTAGAAGTGTTGGATGTTATCTAACTTTTGATCCGAGAGATCAATGGTGCGCGTGTTAGGTGCAATCTTATCTTGGTCGAATTTGGTAGTTGCACTCATGTAGATGAGTTGGTGGTCACGAGGTGCGTAGTGGGTAATCTTCTCAACAAAATGAATCTGAGAATCATCAAGCAGCTGGTCGAATTCATCAAGAATGATGGTTTCCACGTTCATCATCTTGATTTTTTTCAATTTGATTAGTTCAAAGATACGACCAGGTGTTCCAATCAGAATTTCTGGCCCTTTTTTAAGGCGTTCAATCTGGCGTTTCTGACTGGAACCTGATAGGAAGAGCTGAGCAGTTAAGCCAATGGCCTCTGCCCAGGTTTTACATACGTCAAAAATCTGCCCAGCCAGTTCTGTATTTGGTGCTAGGATCAAGAGTTGTTGGGCTTTTTTCTTTTGTAGTCTGAGAAGACTTGGCAAGAGGTAAGCGAGGGTCTTACCAGTTCCTGTTGGGCTCACTCCTAGGAGGTTTTCTCCAGCAAGTATAGGCTCAAATAGTTGAGTTTGAATGGGGGTAAATTCTTGGAAACCGAGTTGGTCACTCAATTCCTGCCATTCAGTCGGTAGTTTGGTTTTCATTTTTCTGCCTCAAATCTAATGCCAGCAGTCTGGCGCATGGTATAGAGTAAATCATGAACAGAGCCTGCATCATCCAGCCATTTCTGGTAAAGTGTCTGGTTTGGTTTCTGGATCATCTGTGCAAATGCAGCAACTTCCTCAGTCATCGTATGAGGAGCCTGTTGGATAGGGAGCTGGACTTGATTTCCTTGGTGGTCGCTAAAAATAGATGAGCGGACATGTTCAATCGTGTTAAGGGTCAAGGTTCCATCTGATGTGTAAATCTCACAAGGAAGATTGGAAGTGATGTTTTTCCCAGCCTTGATATGAACTTGAAAGTTAGGGTAGAAGAGGATACCATCTCCATTTAGGTCAATGCTATTGTTAAGCTGTTTAGCCTGATAAGTCGCGTCCTGAGCCTTTCCAAAGAGGCGAATAGCAGCATAGAGAGGATAAATCCCCAAATCCATAAGGGCTCCACCAGCAAAACGATCTGAAAAGACATTTGGCGTCTGTCCAGCCAATAAGTCAGGCATCTTGGAAGAATATTTGGCATAGTTGAAATCTGCTCCCCAAATTTGCTTGTCTGCCAAAAAATTCTTGATAGTGGTAAAGGCTTCCTCGTGGTAATTACGAGCTGCCTCAAAGATAAAACAGTGATTTTTCTCAGCTGTCTGTCTCAAATTCAGCCATTCTTGTGGCTGAGTGACAGCTGGCTTTTCAAGAATGACGTGCTTACCAGCAGACAAGGCAGCCTTGGCTTGAACAAAATGCAAGGAGTTTGGACTGGCGATATAGGCCACATCAAAGGAAGACTTAAAGAAGTCTTCTAATTGATCAAAGAGTTGGATATTTTCATAGCGAGAAGCAAAGGTTGCGGCAGTTTCTAGTTTTCTAGAATAGACTGCAACCAGCTGGTATTCTCCACTAGCATGGGCTGCTTCTATGAAATGATGGCTGATAGCCCCTGTTCCGATGATACCTAATTTAAGCATAAATACTCCTTTTCCGACTTCAAATCCTTCCTTCATTATAACATAGAAAAGAAGGACTATCCAACAGATGGTAAAAATTTTCAAATGGACTACGCATTTCTTGGAGAAAGTGGTACAATATTTAGATAGGTAGATGAAATGAAAAGGGGGAGAAAATGAGATTATTACCAATAAGAAAAATATCACGTCAGTCTAAGAGACTAGCGCTTTTTTTGACTTTTTGTGCAGGATATGTCGATGCCTATACCTTTATCGTGCGAGGGAATACCCTTGTGGCTGGACAGACTGGGAATGTCGTTTTTCTTTCTGTAGGACTCATTCAACAAAATGTATTGGATGCTAGTGCTAAAGTAATGACCTTGCTTTTCTTTATGATGGGTGTCTTTTTTCTGACATTGTATAAGGAAAAACTACGAATTGTTAAAAAGCCGATTTTGTCCTTGATTCCTCTTGCAGTCCTGTCCCTAATTATAGGCTTTGTGCCGCAAACGGTTGATAATATCTATCTCGTACCGCCCTTGGCCTTTTGTATGGGTCTGGTGACAACTGCTTTTGGAGAAGTGTCAGGTATTGCCTATAATAATGCTTTTATGACAGGGAATATTAAACGTACCATGTTGGCTTTTGGAGATTATTTCCGGACCAAGCATACGCCTTTCCTACGAGAGGGCTTGATTTTTGTTAGCTTACTTAGCAGTTTTGTCTTCGGAGTTGTTTTTTCAGCTTATTTGACGATTTACTATCAGGAGAAGACAATTCTAGGTGTTCCTCTTATGATGAGTATCTTTTACTTCAGTATGCTTTTTGCTTCTTGGAGAAAAAAAGGGAAAGAGAAAGCTTAATTTTAATTGATTTTACTTGTAAGAAAAAAGAAGATATGCTATACTTGAAGAGTTGACTATGCACAGTCCTGTGCAACCGCACGAACATCGTTGCTCACATAGTGAGTATAAAGTGGTTCGTCCCACGATGCTAGGCGAGTCTTCACAAAAATACGGGGAAACCCAAAAAATCATAGGAGGTGCATAATGAGCACATACGCAATTATCAAAACTGGCGGAAAACAAGTTAAAGTTGAAGTTGGTCAAGCAGTTTACGTTGAAAAATTGAACGTTGAAGCTGGTCAAGAAGTTACTTTTAACGAAGTTGTTCTTGTTGGTGGTGAAAACACTGTTGTCGGAACTCCACTTGTTGCTGGAGCTACTGTAGTTGGAACTGTTGAAAAACAAGGAAAACAAAAGAAAGTTGTTACTTACAAGTACAAACCTAAAAAAGGTAGTCACCGTAAACAAGGTCACCGTCAACCATATACAAAAGTTGTCATCAACGCAATCAACGCTTAATTTTAAGGAGAACACATGATACAGGCAGTCTTTGAGAGAGCCGAAGATGGCGAGCTGAGGAGTGCGGAAATTACTGGACACGCCGAGAGTGGCGAATACGGCTTAGATGTCGTGTGTGCATCGGTTTCTACGCTTGCCATTAACTTTATCAATTCCATTGAGAAATTTGCAGGCTATGAACCAATCCTAGAATTAAACGAAGATGAAGGTGGCTATCTGATGGTGGAAATACCAAAAGATCTTCCTTCACACCAGAGAGAAATGACTCAGTTATTCTTCGAATCATTTTTCTTGGGTATGGCAAACTTATCGGAGGACTCATCTGAGTTCGTCCAAACCAGAGTTATCACAGAAAACTAACACGGAGGAAACATTATGTTAAAAATGACTCTTAACAACTTGCAACTTTTCGCCCACAAAAAGGGTGGAGGTTCTACATCAAACGGACGTGATTCACAAGCGAAACGTCTTGGAGCTAAAGCAGCTGACGGACAAACTGTAACAGGTGGATCAATCCTTTACCGTCAACGTGGTACACACATCTATCCAGGTGTAAACGTTGGACGTGGTGGAGACGATACTTTGTTCGCTAAAGTTGAAGGCGTAGTACGCTTTGAACGTAAAGGTCGCGATAAGAAACAAGTTTCTGTTTACCCAATCGCAAAATAAAAAGGTCCAGTGAACCTTTTTATCCCGAGCCTTGAAATGACAAGGCGAGGAAGCTAGAAGTAGCATTAAATAAGGCTTTCCGAGTTTTCGGAGAGCCTATTTTTTTGTTTTGATACCCACGCTGATACCCATCTTTTTTAAGTCTAGTGTGGTAGGATTTTATCATGGATATTATTTCCCCTTTGTGGAAAACTTCTGATTTATGGTATAATAAACAGATAGAGAAGTTGGGGGTAGAAGATGAATATTCAACAATTACGCTATGTTGTGGCTATTGCAAACAGTGGTACTTTCCGTGAAGCTGCTGAAAAGATGTATGTCAGTCAGCCCAGTCTGTCTATTTCTGTACGCGATTTGGAAAAAGAGCTGGGGTTTAAGATTTTCCGTCGGACGAGTTCGGGGACTTTCTTGACCCGTCGTGGTATGGAATTTTACGAGAAAGCGCAGGAATTGGTCAAAGGATTTGATGTTTTTCAAAATCAGTATGCCAATCCTGAAGAAGAAAAAGATGAATTCTCTATTGCTAGCCAGCACTATGACTTCTTGCCACCAACTATTACGGCTTTTTCAGAGCGCTATCCTGACTACAAAAACTTCCGTATTTTTGAGTCTACCACAGTTCAAATCCTTGATGAAGTAGCTCAGGGGCACAGTGAGATTGGGATTATCTACCTCAACAATCAAAATCAAAAGGGCATCATGCAAAGGGTTGAAAAGTTAGGTCTCGAAGTTATTGAGCTGATCCCTTTTCAAACCCACATCTATCTGCGTGAAGGGCATCCTTTAGCACAGAAAGAGGAATTGGTCATGGAGGACCTAGCGGATTTACCAACAGTTCGTTTCACTCAAGAAAAGGACGAGTATCTTTACTATTCAGAGAACTTTGTCGATACCAGTGCTAGCTCCCAGATGTTTAATGTGACAGACCGTGCTACCTTAAACGGTATTTTAGAGCGAACGGATGCATATGCGACTGGATCTGGATTTTTAGACAGTGACAGTGTTAATGGCATTACAGTTATTCGTCTCAAGGATAATCTAGATAATCGCATGGTCTATGTCAAACGGGAAGAAGTGGAGCTTAGTCAAGCTGGGACACTCTTCGTTGAGGTTATGCAAGAATATTTTGATCAGAAGAGGAAATCATGAAAAAAAGAGGAATAGTGGCAGTCATTGTACTGCTTTTGATTGGGCTGGACCAGTGGGTCAAAGCCTATGTCGTCCAACAGATACCACTGGGTGAAGTGCGTTCGTGGATCCCCAATCTCGTTAGCTTGACCTACCTGCAAAATAGAGGAGCAGCCTTCTCCATGCTGCAAGATCAGCAGTGGTTTTTTGCTGTCATTACACTGGTCGTCATGGCAGGTGCCATATGGTATTTACATAAACACATGGAGGATTCTTTCTGGTTAGTTTTTGGACTGACCTTGATAATCGCGGGAGGTCTGGGCAACTTTATCGACAGAATGAGTCAAGGTTTTGTGGTGGATATGTTTCACCTAGACTTTATCAACTTTGCGATTTTCAATGTGGCTGACAGCTATTTGACAGTTGGTGTCATTATTTTATTGATTGCAATGCTTAAAGAGGAAGTAAATGGAAATAAAAATTGAAACTGGTGGGCAACGTTTAGACAAGGCTCTGTCAGATTTGACAGAATTGTCTCGCAGTCTCGCTAATGAACAAATCAAAGTAGGACAAGTTTTGGTCAATGGGCAAGTCAAGAAAGCAAAATATACAGTCCAAGAGGGAGATGTCGTAACTTACCACGTGCCAGAACCAGAGGTTTTAGAGTATGTGGCTGAGGATATTCCGCTCGAAATTGTCTACCAAGATGAGGATGTAGCAGTCGTTAACAAGCCTCAAGGGATGGTGGTTCATCCCAGCGCAGGTCATACCAGTAGAACCTTGGTCAATGCCCTCATGTACCATATCAAGGACCTGTCAGGTATCAATGGAGTTCTCCGCCCAGGAATCGTTCACCGCATTGACAAGGACACGTCTGGTCTCCTCATGATTGCTAAAAATGATGAGGCCCACTTGGCACTTGCGCAAGAGCTAAAAGATAAGAAGTCTCTCCGCAAATACTGGGCAATTGTTCACGGTAATCTGCCAAATGATCGTGGTGTGATTGAAGCGCCGATTGGTCGTAGCGAAAAAGACCGTAAGAAACAGGCTGTGACTGCTAAAGGGAAGCCGGCAGTGACCCGTTTTCACGTCTTGGAACGTTTTGGTGATTATAGCTTAGTGGAGTTGCAACTGGAAACAGGGCGCACCCATCAAATCCGTGTTCATATGGCTTATATTGGCCATCCAGTCGCTGGGGATGAGGTCTATGGCCCTCGTAAAACCCTGAAAGGACATGGACAGTTTCTCCATGCTAAAACTCTAGGATTTACCCATCCGAGAACAGGTGAAACATTGGAGTTCACAGCAGATATTCCAGAGATTTTTAAAGAAACGCTGGAAAGGTTGCGTCAAACTGAGAATAGATAAAAGAGTTGAGATGCCTTGTCTCAACCTTTTTTATTTCAAGTCTTTTCTATTTTAAAACATTCATGTTATAATGGATAAATATGAAGAATCGGAGTGAGAATATGAAGTACAAACGAATCGTCTTTAAGGTGGGGACCTCCTCCTTGACAAATGAAGACGGGAGTTTATCAAGAAGTAAAGTAAAGGCAATTACCCAGCAATTAGCTATGTTGCATGAAACTGGCCATGAGTTGATTTTGGTGTCATCTGGGGCAGTAGCGGCAGGATTTGGAGCTCTGGGTTTTAAAAAGCGTCCGACCAAGATTGCAGATAAGCAAGCTTCAGCTGCAGTAGGACAAGGTTTGCTCCTAGAAGAATACACAACCAACCTCCTCATGCGCCAAATCGTCTCTGCGCAAATTTTGCTGACACAGGATGATTTTGTAGATAAACGTCGTTATAAGAACGCACATCAGGCCTTGTCTGTATTGCTCCATCGTGGTGCAATTCCTATCATTAACGAGAATGATAGCGTCGTTATTGATGAGCTCAAGGTTGGGGATAATGACACTCTAAGTGCCCAGGTAGCGGCGATGGTCCAAGCAGACCTTTTAGTTCTCTTGACCGATGTGGACGGTCTCTATACTGGCAATCCCAACTCAGATCCAACAGCCAAACGTCTTGAGAAAATCGAGACTATCAATCGTGAGATTATTGATATGGCTGGTGGAGCAGGTTCTTCAAACGGAACTGGGGGCATGCTGACCAAAATCAAAGCTGCAACTATTGCGACGGAGTCAGGTGTGTCAGTCTATATTTGCTCCTCCTTGAAATCAGATGCCTTGATTGAGGCAGCTGAAGAAACTAGGGATGGATCCTTCTTTGTTGCACAAGAGAAGGGACTTCGTACCCAGAAACAATGGCTGGCCTTCTATGCTCAAAGTCAGGGAACGATTTGGGTAGATGGTGGAGCTGCAGAGGCACTTTCAAAAAACGGGAAAAGTCTCCTTTTATCGGGTGTGGTAGAAGTGGAAGGAAACTTCTCTTACAACGATATTGTAACAGTAGCAGATAAAGAAACAGGTCAATCTCTTGGAAAGGGACGTGTCCAATTTGGCGTCTCAGCCCTAGAAGATATGCTCCGTTCTCAAAAAGCTAAGGGAGTCTTGATTCACCGTGATGACTGGATTTCCATCACTCCTGAAATCCAGCTGCTCTTTACAGAATTTTAGAGGTGAACGATGGTAAGTACACAAGAACAATTTGAACAAGTACAGGCTGTTAAGAAATCAATCAATACTGCTAGTGAAGCAGTGAAAAACCAAGCCTTGCTAGCCATGGCTGATCAGTTATTGGCAGCTACTGAGGAGATTTTAGAGGCCAATGCCCTCGATATGGCAGCGGCCAAGGGGAAAATCTCAGATGTTATGCTAGACCGTCTTTATTTGGATGCGGGACGTATAGAAGCGATGGCAAGAGGGATTCGTGAAGTGGTTGCTTTACCAGATCCTATTGGCGAAGTCCTAGAGACAAGTCATCTTGATAATGGCTTGCTTATTACCAAGAAACGTGTGGCTATGGGGGTTATCGGTATTATCTATGAAAGCCGTCCAAATGTGACGTCTGATGCGGCTGCTTTGGCTCTCAAGAGTGGCAATGCGGTCGTTCTTCGTAGTGGGAAGGACGCCTATCAAACAGCTCATGCTATTGTTACAGCCTTGAAGAAGGGTTTGGAGACAACTGCCATTCATCCAGAGGTGATTCAACTGGTGGAAGATACTAGCCGTGAAAGCAGCTATGCTATGATGAAGGCCAAGGGCTATCTAGACCTTCTCATACCTCGTGGAGGCGCTGGCTTGATTAATGCTGTGGTTGAAAATGCTATCGTGCCTGTTATTGAGACAGGAACTGGGATTGTCCATGTCTATGTGGATAAGGATGCAGACGAAGACAAGGCTCTATCGATTATCAACAATGCTAAAACCAGTCGTCCTTCTGTCTGCAATGCTATGGAAGTTTTGCTGGTTCATGAAGACAAGGCAGCAGATTTCCTTCCTCGCTTGGAGCAAGTTCTTGTTACAAGTCGGAAAGAAGCTGGACTGGAACCAATTCAATTCCGCTTGGATGAGAAAGCAAGTCAGTTTCTTTCAGGTCAAGCAGCGGAGGCCCAAGACTTTGATACCGAGTTTTTAGACTATATCCTAGCGGTTAAGGTTGTGAGTAGTTTAGAAGAAGCGGTTGCGCATATTGAAGCCCACAGTACCCATCATTCAGATGCCATTGTGACGGAAAATGCTGAAGCTGCAACTTACTTTACAGATCAAGTGGACTCAGCAGCGGTTTATGTCAATGCCTCAACGCGTTTCACTGACGGGGGCCAGTTTGGACTTGGATGTGAGATGGGGATTTCTACTCAGAAACTGCATGCGCGTGGGCCTATGGGCTTGAAAGAGTTGACCAGCTACAAGTATGTGGTTACTGGTGACGGACAGATAAGGGAGTAAGAGATGAAGATTGGATTTATCGGTTTGGGGAATATGGGAGCTAGCTTGGCTAAGGCTGTTTTGCAGGCCAAGACGGGTGCTCAGATTCTCCTTGCCAATCGTAGTCAAGCGAAAGTAGAAGCTTTCATCACTAATTTCGGTGGTCAGGCTTCCAGCAATGAAGAAATTTTTGCAGAAGCAGATGTGATTTTTCTAGGAGTTAAGCCTGCTCAGTTCTCAGACTTGCTTTCTCAATATCAGACCATTCTTGAAAAGCGAGAGAGCCTTCTTTTGATTTCCATGGCGGCTGGATTGACCTTGGAAAAACTGGCTAGTTTTCTGCCAAGTCAACACCGGATTGTTCGCATCATGCCCAATACTCCAGTGGCTATCGGCCAAGGAGTGATTAGTTATGCCATGTCAGCAAACTGTCTTGCTGAGGACGGTGAACTCTTTTGTCAATTATTGGCCAAGGCTGGTCTCTTGGTGGAGCTGGGAGATGGCTTAATCGATGCAGCGACAGGTCTCGCAGGTTGTGGACCAGCTTTTGTCTATCTCTTTATCGAGGCTTTGGCAGATGCGGGTGTACAGACAGGATTGCCACGAGAAATGGCTTTGAAAATGGCAGCCCAAACAGTAGTCGGCGCTGGACAAATGGTCCTCGAAAGTCAGCAACATCCTGGAGTTTTGAAAGACCAAGTTTGTAGTCCAGGCGGTTCGACTATCGCGGGTGTAGCAAGTCTGGAAGAACATGCCTTTAGAGGTACAGTCATGGACGCAGTTCATCAAGCCTATAAACGAACACAAGAACTAGGTAAATAAGAGGTTGGATGACTCCCAACCTCTTTTTATGGTCGATTGAATAGAGAAGACGCAAAAAGATTGTCACAAAAACCTATTTTTTTGATAGAATAGAAGGTAGAAAAAAAGAAATGAGTTAGACATGTCAAAAGGATTTTTAGTCTCTCTTGAGGGACCAGAGGGAGCAGGAAAGACCAGTGTTTTAGAGGCTCTACTCCCCATTTTAGAGGAAAAAGGAGTAGAGGTGCTGACGACCCGTGAGCCAGGTGGAGTTTTGATTGGGGAGAAGATTCGTCAAGTGATTTTGGACCCAAGTCATACTCAAATGGATCCTAAAACAGAGCTCCTTCTCTATATCGCAAGTCGCAGACAGCACTTGGTGGAAAAAGTTCTGCCTGCTCTTGAAGCTGGTAAGTTGGTCATTATGGACCGCTTCATCGATAGTTCCGTTGCTTATCAAGGATTTGGTCGTGGCTTGGATATTGATGCCATTGATTGGCTCAATCACTTTGCGACAGATGGCCTCAAACCTGATTTGACACTTTATTTTGACATTGAGGTGGAAGAAGGGCTGGCTCGCATTGCTGCCAATAGTAATCGCGAGGTCAATCGTTTGGACTTGGAAGGTTTGGACTTGCACAAAAAAGTTCGTCAAGGTTACCTTTCTCTTCTGGAGAAAGAAGGAAATCGCATTGTCAAGATTGATGCGAGTCTTCCCTTGGAGCAAGTTGTGGATACAACCAAGGCGGTCTTGTTTGACAGAATGGGATTGGCTAAATGAAACAAGATCAACTAAAGGCTTGGCAACCAGACCAGTTTGACCGCTTTGTCCGTATTCTAGAACAAAACCAGCTCAATCACGCCTATCTCTTTTCAGGTTTCTTTGGAAGCTTGGAAATGGCGCAGTTTTTGGCTAAGAGCCTCTTTTGTACGGATAAAGTAGGCGTTCTACCATGTGAGAAATGCCGAAACTGCAAGCTGATTGAACAGGAAGAGTTTCCCGATGTCACCTTGATTAAGCCAGTCAATCAGGTCATCAAGACAGAACGCATTCGAGAATTGGTGGGTCAGTTTTCCCAAGCAGGGATTGAAAGTCAGCAGCAGGTTTTTATTATCGAGCAGGCGGAGAAAATGCATCCCAACGCTGCTAACTCTCTGCTCAAGGTCATCGAAGAACCCCAGAGTGAGGTTTATATTTTCTTCTTGACCAGCGATGAGGAAAAAATTTTACCGACTATCCGTAGTCGGACCCAGATTTTCCATTTTAAAAAGCAAGAAGAAAAGCTCATCCATCAATTAGAACAAGCAGGTCTAGTCAAGAAAAAAGCAACTCTCTTAGCCCAGTTTAGTCAATCGAGAGCTGAAGCTGAAAAGTTGGCTAATCAGGCAAGTTTTTGGACTATAGTTGATGAAAGCGAGCGCTTACTGACTTGGTTAGTAGCTAAGAAAAAAGAGAGTTATCTCCAAGTTGCGAAATTAGCCAGTTTGGCAGATGACAAGGAAAAACAAGATCAGGTCTTGCGAATCCTCGAAGTTCTCTGTGGGCAGGATCTCTTGCAAGCAAGGATTCGACAGATTTTACAAGATTTGCTAGAAGCTAGAAAAATGTGGCAGGCTAAT
Source organism: Streptococcus oralis (assembly GCF_001588645.1). Taxonomy (GTDB): domain Bacteria; phylum Bacillota; class Bacilli; order Lactobacillales; family Streptococcaceae; genus Streptococcus; species Streptococcus oralis_AB. The sequence continues at coordinate 104,834 of NZ_LAYF01000013.1, forward strand.
GTTAGCTTTCAAAATGCCTTGGAATATTTGGTCTTGAAAGAAATGTAAACTCATACTCTTCGAAAATCAAATTCAAACCACGTCAACGTCGCCTTGCCGTACTCAAGTACAGCCTACGGCTAGTTTCCTAGTTTGCTCTTTGATTTTCATTGAGTATTAAAAATGAACGATATAGAAAGGAAAGGGCTGGTTTATGGATAAGAAAGAATTATTTGATGCGCTGGACGATTTTTCCCAACAGTTATTGGTGACCTTGGCCGATGTGGAAGCCATCAAGAAAAATCTCAAGAGCTTGGTAGAGGAAAATACAGCTCTTCGTTTAGAAAATAGTAAGTTGCGCGAACGCTTAGGCGAGGTGGAAGCAGATGCTCCCGTCAAGGCCAAGCATGTTCGTGAAAGCGTCCGACGAATCTATAAAGATGGTTTTCACGTTTGTAATGATTTTTATGGGCAACGCCGAGAGCAGGACGAGGAATGTATGTTCTGTGACGAGTTGTTGTACAGGGAGTAGGCATGCAGATTCAAAAAAGTTTTAAGGGGCAGTCTCCCTATGGCAAGCTTTACCTAGTAGCAACGCCGATTGGCAATCTGGATGACATGACCTTTCGTGCTATCCAGACCTTGAAAGAGGTGGACTGGATTGCTGCTGAGGACACGCGCAATACTGGTCTTTTGCTCAAGTATTTTGACATTCCGACCAAGCAAATCAGCTTTCATGAGCACAATGCCAAGGAAAAAATTCCTGATTTGATCGGTTTATTGAAGGCGGGGCAAAGTATTGCTCAGGTTTCTGATGCGGGTCTACCTAGCATCTCGGACCCTGGTCATGATTTAGTCAAGGCAGCGATCGAGGAAGAGATTGCAGTTGTCACAGTTCCGGGTGCCTCTGCAGGGATTTCTGCCTTGATTGCTAGCGGATTGGCGCCACAACCACATATCTTTTATGGTTTCTTACCGAGAAAATCAGGCCAGCAAAAGCAATTTTTCGACTCAAAAAAAGATTATCCTGAAACTCAGATTTTCTATGAATCGCCTCATCGTGTGGCAGATACATTGGAAAATATGCTAGCAGTTTACGGTGACCGCTCGGTGGTCTTGGTCAGGGAATTGACTAAAATCTATGAAGAATACCAACGAGGAACCATCTCTGAATTGCTGGCAAGCATAGCTGAAACTCCACTTAAGGGAGAATGCCTTCTCATCGTTGAAGGTGCCAGTCAGGATGTGGAGGAAAAGGACGAGGAGGACTTGTTTTCAGAAATACAATCTCGTATCCAGCAAGGAATGAAGAAAAATCAAGCCATTAAGGAAGTTGCAAAACTCTACCAGTGGAATAAAAGCCAGCTCTACGCTGCCTATCACGATTGGGAAGAAAATCAAGAAAATGACTAAACAGGGAAGTTTGCCTTCTTCCCTTTTTTTGTTATACTAGTAAAAGAAAAATTAGAAAGATTTGTGGGTGTCAAACAGTCTATTAGCTTGTTTTGATATGAACTTAGGTTCCACCCAAAGAGGTATTAGTGTCGTGTCTCAATCTTATATCAATGTTATCGGTGCTGGTTTGGCAGGTTCGGAAGCAGCTTACCAAATCGCAGAGCGTGGTATTCCAGTTAAACTCTATGAAATGCGTGGTGTCAAGTCAACACCTCAGCACAAAACAGATAATTTTGCAGAGTTGGTTTGTTCCAATTCTCTTCGTGGCGATGCCCTGACTAATGCTGTTGGGCTCCTCAAGGAAGAAATGCGTCGCTTGGGTTCGGTCATCTTGGAATCTGCTGAAGCTACACGTGTTCCTGCAGGTGGGGCGCTTGCGGTGGACCGAGATGGATTTTCCCAGATGGTGACTGAGAAAGTGTCCAACCACCCCTTGATTGAAGTAGTGCGTGATGAAATTACAGAATTACCGACAGATGTTATTACAGTTGTAGCGACTGGTCCTTTGACCAGCGATGCTCTAGCTGAAAAAATTCATGCCCTTAATGATGGAGATGGGTTTTATTTCTACGATGCGGCAGCACCTATTATCGATGTCAACACCATTGATATGAATAAGGTCTACCTCAAGTCTCGATACGATAAGGGAGAAGCCGCCTATCTTAATGCTCCTATGACCAAGCAAGAGTTTATGGATTTCCATGAGGCCTTAGTCAATGCCGAGGAAGCACCGCTCAATTTCTTTGAAAAAGAAAAGTACTTTGAAGGTTGTATGCCTATCGAAGTCATGGCAAAACGTGGCATTAAAACCATGCTTTATGGTCCTATGAAGCCAGTCGGTCTTGAGTATCCAGATGACTACACAGGCCCTCGTGATGGCGAATTCAAAACTCCTTATGCGGTTGTTCAGCTCCGTCAGGATAATGCGGCTGGTAGCCTCTACAATATCGTCGGTTTCCAAACCCACCTCAAATGGGGAGAACAAAAGCGTGTCTTCCAAATGATTCCGGGTCTTGAAAATGCTGAGTTTGTCCGTTATGGGGTCATGCACCGCAATTCTTATATGGATTCACCAAATCTTCTTGAACAGACTTACCGTTCTAAGAAACAGCCAAATCTCTTCTTTGCTGGTCAAATGACCGGTGTAGAAGGCTATGTCGAGTCAGCAGCATCAGGTTTAGTTGCAGGTGTTAACGCGGCTCGTCTCTTCAAGGGTGAAAGTGAAGCTATCTTCCCAGGGACCACAGCGATTGGCAGTCTGCCTCACTACATCACTCACGCTGATAGCAAACATTTCCAACCAATGAATGTCAATTTTGGGATTATCAAGGAATTGGAAGGCGAGCGTATCCGTGATAAAAAAGCTCGTTATGAAAAAATTGCAGAGCGTGCTCTTGCTGACTTAGAGGAATTTTTAACTGTCTAATTTTTTTCAAAGAATTGCTCATGATACTATAAAAATCTTAGAAATTATGATAAAATAGGTAGGATGAAAAAAGGAGAGTAAAAATGGCGAACCCCAAGTATAATCGTATTTTAATCAAGTTATCAGGTGAAGCCCTTGCCGGTGAACGTGGCGTAGGGATTGATATCCAAACAGTTCAAACAATCGCAAAAGAGATTCAAGAAGTTCATAGCTTAGGTATCGAAATTGCCCTTGTTATTGGTGGAGGAAATCTCTGGCGTGGAGAACCTGCTGCAGAAGCAGGAATGGACCGTGTTCAGGCAGATTACACTGGAATGCTTGGGACCGTTATGAATGCTCTTGTGATGGCAGATTCATTGCAACAAGTTGGCGTAGACACGCGTGTTCAAACAGCTATTTCTATGCAACAAGTTGCAGAACCTTATGTACGTGGACGTGCACTTCGTCATCTTGAAAAAGGCCGTATCGTTATCTTTGGTGCCGGAATTGGTTCACCTTACTTCTCAACAGATACAACAGCGGCTCTTCGTGCAGCTGAAATCGAAGCAGATGCCATTCTTATGGCTAAAAACGGTGTCGATGGTGTTTACAATGCCGATCCTAAGAAAGACAAGACAGCCGTTAAGTTTGAAGAATTGACCCACCGTGATGTTATCAACAAAGGTCTTCGTATCATGGACTCAACAGCTTCAACCCTCTCTATGGACAACGACATTGACTTGGTTGTCTTCAATATGAACCAACCAGGCAACATCAAACGTGTCGTATTTGGTGAAAATATCGGAACAACAGTTTCAAACAATATCGAAGAAAAGGAATAAGAAAATTATGGCTAATGCAATTGTAGAAAAAGCTAAAGAGAGAATGACCCAGTCTCACCAATCACTTGCTCGTGAATTTGGAGGTATCCGTGCCGGTCGTGCCAACGCAAGCTTACTAGACCGTATCCACGTAGAATACTATGGAGTCGAAACTCCTCTTAACCAAATCGCTTCTATTACCATTCCAGAAGCGCGTGTCTTGTTGGTAACACCATTTGACAAGTCTTCATTGAAAGACATCGAACGTGCCTTGAACGCTTCTGATCTTGGTATTACACCAGCTAATGACGGTTCTGTGATCCGCTTGGTTATCCCTGCTCTTACAGAAGAGACTCGTCGTGACCTTGCCAAAGAAGTGAAGAAGGTCGGTGAGAATGCTAAAGTGGCTGTCCGCAATATCCGCCGTGATGCTATGGATGAAGCTAAAAAACAAGAAAAAGCAAAAGAAATCACTGAAGACGAATTGAAGACTCTTGAAAAAGATATTCAAAAAGTAACAGACGATGCTGTGAAACACATCGACGACATGACTGCCAATAAAGAAAAAGAAATCTTGGAAGTCTAAAAATAAACAGAAAAACTCAGTTGGCATTGCTGGCTGAGTTTTATTCGAAAGAAGGAAATATGAATACAAATCTTGCAAGTTTTATCGTTGGACTCATCATCGATGAAAATGACCGTTTTTACTTTGTGCAAAAGGATGGTCAGACCTATGCTCTTGCTAAGGAAGAAGGTCAACATACAGTAGGGGATACGGTCAAAGGTTTTACCTACACGGATATGAAGCAGAAACTCCGCCTGACAACCTTAGAAGTGACTGCCACTCAGGACCAATTTGGTTGGGGAACCGTAACAGAAGTTCGTAAGGACTTGGGTGTCTTTGTTGATACCGGTCTACCTGATAAGGAAATCGTTGTGTCACTTGATATCCTCCCTGAGCTCAAGGAACTCTGGCCTAAGAAGGGTGATAAACTTTACATCCGTCTTGAAGTGGACAAGAAAGACCGAATCTGGGGACTCTTGGCGTATCAGGAAGACTTCCAACGTCTGGCTCGTCCTGCCTACAACAACATGCAGAACCAAAACTGGCCAGCCATTGTTTACCGTCTTAAGCTGTCAGGGACCTTTGTCTATCTGCCAGAGAATAACATGCTTGGTTTCATTCACCCAAGTGAGCGCTACGCAGAGCCACGTTTGGGGCAAGTGTTAGATGCGCGTGTCATCGGTTTCCGTGAAGTGGACCGTACCTTGAACCTATCCCTCAAACCACGCTCCTTTGAGATGTTGGAAAATGATGCTCAGATGATTTTGACCTATTTGGAAAGCAATGGCGGTTTCATGACCTTGAATGATAAGTCTTCTCCTGAGGACATCAAGGCAACCTTTGGTATCTCTAAAGGTCAGTTCAAGAAAGCACTCGGCGGCTTGATGAAGGATGGTAAAATCAAGCAAGACCAGTTTGGGACAGAGTTGATTTAAACCTTATAGACATGATAAAGAAACTTGAAGAAATGAGTTTAGAGGAACTCTGGCAACTTTTTCCTATTTTTCTAGTAGAGCACAAGTCAGAGTGGAAAGACTGGTATGAATCGGAAAAAACAAGTCTGAAAAAAATATTGGGTGCAAATGTTATTAAAAGAATAGAACATATCGGTAGCACTGCTATCCCTAATATTTGGGCTAAAAATATCGTTGATATTCTGTTAGAAGTAGGTAGAAAAGAGGATTTAGCAAGAGTTAGGGATTTATTAGTGAAGAATGGTTGGCTAGTGATGTCGGAAAGTCCTAACAGGTTTTCGCTAAATAAAGGCTATACAGAGCAGGGATTTTCTGAGAAAGTTTTTCATTTACATTTGCGAATGACGGGAGATCATGACGAGATTTATTTTAGAGATTATCTCTGCCAGCATCCAGATATTGCCCAAGCGTATCAGGAATTAAAACTAAGTTTGTGGAAAAAATTTGAACACAATCGAGACGCCTATACTGATGCGAAAACGGATTTTATAAACCACTACGTTTCAGAGGCTAAGTCCAGTAATTTTCAAGAATCAGAAAAGTGTCATCAAAAAACTCTTGATAGGAGAAAGAATTGAGAAAATCATTTTACACTTGGCTCATGACCGAGCGCAATCCGAAAAGTAATAGCCCTAAAGCCATCTTAGCAGATCTCGCTTTTGAGGAGTCAGCTTTTCCAAAACACACGGATGATTTTGATGAGGTGAGTCGCTTTTTGGAAGAACATGCCAGTTTCTCTTTTAACCTAGGAGACTTTGACGCCATCTGGCAAGAATACTTAGAACACTAGAGACAATGAGATGAGGCTAGTATTTTATTGTTCTCTTTGCTATAATATAAAGAAATAAACGGATTAGAGAGGTTCTTTATTTGAAGGAACATTCAATAGACATTCAACTGAGTCATCCAGATGACTTGTTCCATCTTTTTGGTTCCAATGAGCGCCATCTTCGTTTGATGGAAGAAGAGCTCGATGTAGTGATTCATGCCCGTACGGAAATTGTCCAGGTTATCGGAGAAGAGTCTGCCTGTGAGGAAGCCCGTCAGGTTATCCAGGCTTTGATGGTCTTGGTGAATCGAGGAATGACCGTTGGCACGCCAGATGTGGTGACTGCGATTAGCATGGCCAAAAACGATGAAATCGACAAGTTTGTCGCCCTTTACGAAGAAGAAATTATCAAAGACAATACAGGGAAACCGATCCGTGTCAAAACCTTGGGTCAAAAACTTTATGTGGACAGTGTCAAACAGCATGATGTGACCTTTGGAATCGGACCAGCAGGGACAGGGAAGACCTTTCTTGCAGTGACCTTGGCAGTGACAGCTCTTAAACGCGGGCAGGTCAAGAGGATTATCCTGACTCGTCCAGCAGTGGAAGCAGGTGAGAGTCTAGGATTTCTTCCGGGTGATCTCAAGGAGAAGGTGGATCCTTATCTTCGACCAGTTTATGATGCCTTGTATCAGATTCTCGGCAAAGATCAGACGACCCGTCTCATGGAGCGTGAAATTATCGAAATCGCTCCCCTTGCCTACATGCGTGGGCGGACCTTGGACGATGCTTTTGTCATTTTAGATGAGGCACAAAATACGACCATCATGCAGATGAAGATGTTCCTGACTCGTTTAGGCTTTAATTCCAAGATGATTGTCAATGGAGATATCAGCCAGATTGACCTACCACGCAATGTTAAGTCCGGTTTGATTGATGCTCAAGAAAAACTTAAGAACATTCACCAAATTGACTTTGTTCATTTTTCAGCCAAGGATGTGGTTCGTCATCCAGTTGTCGCTCAAATCATCCGAGCTTATGAACCAGCTCCAGTTAGGGTTGAAGAAAAGAAGGAAGAAACAGAATAGCAAAAAAGCAGTTCAGATGTGAACTGCTTTTTTTTAATGAGTGTCTAGCTTTAAACAAGTTCGTCGATAGACGTGTGCTCTTTAGCGAGGCCTTGAGCAACTGGGAGGCTAGTTAAGTAACCTTTATAAGTGGTCACACCTTGACGCAAGCCCTCATCTTCAGAGATTGCATGTGCAAAACCTTTGTCAGCCAATGCTTCGATATAAGGAAGAGTGACATTGGTTAGGGCGATGGTTGAAGTACGGGCAACCGCGCCAGGGATATTGGCAACGGCATAGTGGAGAACACCGTATTTTTCATAGACAGGTTCATCGTGTGTTGTCACACGGTCAGCTGTCTCGATAACGCCACCTTGGTCAACAGCAACGTCAACAATGACAGAGCCTGGACGCATTTGTTTGACCATCTCATCTGTCACCAATTTTGGTGCTTTGGCACCAGGGATGAGAACCGCACCAATCACCACATCAGCATCTCTCACACTTGCTTCGATGTTAAATGAATTGGACATAAGAGTTTGAATTTGGTTTCCAAAGACTTCTTCTAGAACTGAGAGACGTTTCGCGCTGATATCTAAAATAGTCACTTGAGCACCAAGACCAAGGGCGATGCGGGCAGCATGTGTACCGACAACACCACCACCGATGATGGTTACTTTTCCTTTTGGAACACCTGGTACACCACCAAGTAGAACACCAGAGCCACCAGCTTGCTTAGTAAGGAAGTGAGCTCCGATTTGAACAGCCATACGACCTGCAACCTCACTCATAGGAACGAGGAGTGGTAGTTGTCCTTGATTGTCACGAACAGTTTCATAGGCAATTCCTGTTGTTTTGGCTGCTAACATAGCACCTGCTAATTCTGGTGCAGCGGCCATGTGCAAGTAGGTGAAGAGAAGAAGATCGTCGCGCAAATAACCATATTCAGAAGCTAGTGGTTCTTTTACTTTCACGACCAACTCGGCAGCCCAGGCTTCAGCAGCAGTAGCGACAATCTCAGCTCCTTGCTTTTGATAGTCCGCATCAGTAAATCCTGAACCGAGACCAGCATTTGTTTCGATGAGGACACGATGTCCACGACTGACTAAACTGTGGACGCCAGCAGGAGTGAGGGCAACACGGTTTTCATTATTTTTAATTTCTTTTGGGATTCCGATTAACATAGAGATAACCTACCTTTCAATTGACGGGATTGTTTTAGTTGTCACATTTCAGTTCATAAATCAAAAATGTGATGGTTTTATTGTATATGAAACCGCTTCAAAAATCAAGAAAAACTTGTCATCCAAATTTATTTATGCTAAACTAGTGAGAATCAAGCTCCAATGGAGGAAAAAGCATGGAATCAATATTTGTGAAATTTGCCCAGTATCCATCTATAGAAACGGAGCGTTTATTGCTCCGACCTGTAACCTTGGACGATGCGGAAGCTATGTTTGAGTATGCCTCAGACAGAGAAAATACACGCTACACTTTTCCAACAAATCAAAGCTTAGAAGAAACCAAGAACAACATAGCTCAGTTTTACTTGGCTAGTCCCTTGGGACGGTGGGGAATCGAACTAAAAAGCAATGGTCAGTTTATTGGTACCATTGACTTGCACAAGATCGATACTGTTCTTAAGAAGGCAGCCATTGGCTACATTATCAATAAAAAATATTGGAATCAAGGATTGACGACAGAAGCCAATCGTGCCGTGATTGAACTGGCTTTTGAGCAGATTGGAATGAACAAGTTGACTGCTCTTCACGATAAAGACAATCCTGCATCAGGCAAGGTCATGGAGAAATCAGATATGCGCTTTTCCCACGAAGAACCTTATGCCAGAATGGATAATAAAGAACCAGGTCGAATTATCACAAGAGTTTATTATGTCTTGACTAAGGAAGACTATTTTGCAAATAAATAAGCAGTTGAAAAGAAATTTTCGACTGTTTTTTCTTTCTCTTACGAATAACTTAAGAGAGGAGAAAATATGGAAGCAATTATCGAGAAAATCAAAGAATATAAAATCATTGCCATCTGTGCTTGTTTGGGTATGGGCTTAGGAGGCTTTTTCCTGCTAAAGCCAAGTTCACAAACATCTATGAAAGAAACGAATTTGCAGGCTGAAGTTGCAGCCGTTTCAAAGGATTCATCGTCTGAAAAAGAAGTGAAGAAGGAGGAAAAGGAAGAATCTACTGAACAAGATCTAATCACAGTGGATGTCAAAGGTGCCGTTAAATCGCCAGGAATTTATGATTTGCCAGTTGGCAGTCGAGTTCATGATGCTGTTCAGAAAGCTGGTGGATTGACAGAGGAGGCAGATAGCAAATCGCTAAATCTCGCTCAGAAAGTCAGTGACGAGGCTCTTGTCTATGTTCCAACTAAGGGAGAAGAAGCAGCTAGTCAGCAGGCTGCCTCTGGAACGACTCCTTCAACAAGTAAAGAAAAGAAGGTCAACCTCAATAGAGCTAGTCTGGAAGAACTCAAGCAGGTCAAAGGCTTGGGAGGAAAACGAGCTCAGGATATTATCGACCATCGCGAGGCAAATGGCAAGTTCAAGTCGGTTGATGAACTAAAGAAAGTTTCTGGCATTGGCGCAAAGACCATAGAAAAGCTAAAAGATTATGTCACAGTGGATTAAGAATTTTCCTATCCCCCTAATCTACCTGAGCTTTCTGTTGCTCTGGCTTTACTATGCCATTTTTGGAGTGTCCTATCTAGCACTGCTAGGTTTTGTTTTTTTGCTCATCTGTCTCTTTTTCCAATTTTCTTGGAAATCGGCTGGTAAAATTTTAGCGATTTGTGGAGTTTTTGGATTTTGGTTTTTGTTTCATAACTGGCAACAGACACAAGCTAATCAAAACCTAATGGATTCTGTTGAGAGGGTACGGATTTTACCGGATACTATCAAAGTCAATGGAGATAGTCTGTCCTTTCGGGGCAAGGCTGACGGCCGTACCTTCCAAATTTACTATAAACTCCAGTCCGAGGAAGAGAAAGAGCAATTTCAAGCCTTGACAGACCTCTATGAGATAGAACTGGAAGGAAAACTGTCCGAGCCAGAAGGCCAGAGAAATTTTGGTGGATTTGACTACCAAGCCTATCTGAAAACTCAAGGGATTTACCAGACACTGACTATCAAGAGCATCCAGTCACTTAAAAAAGTTAGCAGTTGGGATATAGGTGAAAACCTATCGAGTCTACGTAGAAAGGCTATTGTTTGGATTAAGAGCCATTTTCCCGACCCTATGCGTAACTACATGACGGGGCTCTTGCTGGGACATCTGGATACGGACTTCGAGGAGATGAATGAGCTCTATTCCAGTCTTGGAATTATCCATCTCTTTGCCTTGTCGGGTATGCAGGTGGGTTTCTTTATGGATGGTTTTAAGAAACACCTCTTGCGATTGGGCTTGACTCAAGAAAAGTTGAAGTGGCTGACCTATCCTTTTTCCCTTATCTATGCAGGTCTGACAGGATTCTCAGCTTCGGTCATTCGCAGTCTCTTGCAAAAGTTACTGGCCCAACATGGCTACAAGGGTTTGGACAATTTTGCCTTGACGGTGCTTGTTCTCTTTATCATCATGCCCAACTTTTTCCTAACTGCAGGAGGAGTCTTGTCCTGCGCCTACGCCTTTATCTTGACCATGACTAGTAAAGAAGGCGAGGGGCTCAAGGCTGTTGCCAGAGAAAGTCTGGTCATTTCCTTGGGAATATTGCCCATTCTTTCCTTTTATTTTGCAGAATTTCAGCCTTGGTCAATTCTTTTAACATTTGTCTTTTCCTTTCTTTTTGACTTGGTTTTCTTACCACTTTTGTCTATCTTATTCATTCTGTCTTTTGTTTACCCAGTCACTCAGCTTAACCTTGTCTTTGAATGGTTGGAGGGCATCATTCGCTTGGTTTCGCAGATGGCAAGTAGGCCCTTGATCTTTGGACAACCAAACGCATGGCTTTTGATTCTCCTCTTAGCTTCATTGGCATTGGTCTATGATTTTAGGAAAAACATCAAAAGAGTAGCAGGGTTCAGCCTCTTTATCGTGGGACTCTTTTTCTTAACCAAACACCCGCTGGAAAATGAAATTACCATGCTGGATGTAGGGCAGGGAGAAAGCATTTTTCTAAGGGATGTAACTGGTAAAACCATCCTCATAGATGTGGGCGGAAAGGCAGAATCTGATAAGAAAATAGAGGATTGGCAAGAAAAGTCAACGGCTAGCAATGCCCAGCGAACCTTGATTCCCTATCTAAAAAGTCGCGGAGTAGACAAGATTGACCAGCTGATCTTGACCAACACAGACAAGGAGCATGTTGGAGATTTGCTGGAGGTGACCAAGGCTTTCCATGTAGGGGAGATTTTAGTATCAAAAGGAAGTCTGACACATAAGGAATTTGTAGCAGAACTACAAGCGACTCAAACCAAGGTACGCAGTGTGACAGGAGGGGAGAATTTACCAATTTTTGGCAGTTACTTAGAAGTCCTATCTCCAAGGAAGATTGGAGATGAAAGTTATGATGATTCTCTCCTTCTTTATGGAAAACTCTTGGATAAGCACTTTCTCTTTACTGGAAACTTGAAGGAGAAGGGAGAGAAGGAACTTTTAAAGCAATACCCTACCTTAGAGTTGGATATCTTGAAGGCAGGTCAACATGGTTCAAAGACTTCATCTAGCCCAGCTTTTTTAGAGAAGCTCAAACCAGAGCTTACTCTCATTTCAGTGGGCAAGAACAATCGTGCCAAACTCCCCCATCAGGAAACCTTGACACGAATTGAAAATATCAATAGCAAAGTTTACCGAACTGACCAGCAAGGAGCCATTCGCTTTAAAGGATGGAAAAGTTGGCAAATGGAAAGCGTTCGTTAGGAAGAAAAGTGTTGTATATTAGTGAAATAAACTAAAATCTGTTGCATAATAGCGAGGAAAGCGATATAATAAAAGCATCTTCAGTACCAATGATACAAATGCAATGATAACCATGAAAAATCAGTAAAAGTCGCTTTATTATCTATTGGTCTTTTTCAGTCCAGTGTATCAGCTGAGAGCGTTCTTAAAACTTATCGGTATAATTGGAATATTGTTTGGAAGTATAGTATGAATTACCACAGATAAATCTATATTAACATTCTGTCATGGTCTCGTTATTACAGCTATTCTGAGTATAAAGTTGGTTCTGGATGGAATTACAATCGTTATGAGGTCATTAACTACTAGACAGGAAACTATTAATCGTTAAATAGTGAGAAAAAGGAGGGCTGTATATGATAACTCTTACTCATGTTACCTTAAAAACGCGACAAGTCATCTTGCAAGATGTTGATTTCACATTTGAAAAGGGCAGGATTTATGGCGTTCTTGCTATCAATGGCTCGGGAAAGACGACACTGTTCCGAGCTATGAGCAAGCTGCTTCCCCTTAGTAGTGGATATATCACAGCCCCTCCTTCTTTGTTTTATTATGAGAGCGTTGAATGGCTGGATGGAAACTTAAGTGGGATGGACTACCTTCGTCTCATAAAAAATATCTGGAAGTCAGACCTAAACTTGGGGGACGAAATCGCCTATTGGGAAATGTCTGACTATATCAACCTTCCCATCCGCAAGTATTCCTTAGGGATGAAGCAACGCTTGGTGATTGCTATGTATTTCCTCAGTCAGGCGAAATGCTGGCTCATGGATGAGATAACAAATGGCTTAGATGAGTATTATCGACAGAAGTTTTTTGATAGGCTGGCACAAATCGATAGAAAAGAACAGCTGGTTCTTTTGAGTTCCCACTACAAAGAGGAGTTAATGGAGATTTGCGATAGCATCGTAACCATTCGTCAGGGGCAGATAGAAGAGGTTCCGTTATGAAAGATATTAGCCTATTTTTGTTAAAAAAAGTTTTCAAAAGTCGCTTAAACTGGATTATCTTACTTTTATTTGCATCTGCACTCGGTGTTACCTTTTATTTAAATAGTCAGACTGCAAACTCACACAGCTTGGAGAGCGAGTTGGAAACCCGTCTTGTAAAAGATGAGAGAATCATCAATGAAAATGAAGTGAAGCTTTCCCAAATGTCTGACACCAGCTCGGAGGAATACCAGAGTGTTAAAAGTAATTTAGAATTGCAAAAAAATCTTTTAACGCAAAAGAAAGAAATTCTGACTTTGTTAAAAGAAGGACGATGGAAAGAAGCCTATTATTTGCAGTGGCAAGATGAAGAGAAGAATTATGAAGTTATGTCAAATCAACCGACTTCTGACTCTGAATTAAAAATGGCAGTTGACCGCCAACGAAAGATTTACCAAGCCCTGTATCCCTTGAACATAAAAGCACATACTTTGGAGTTTCCGACCCACGGGATTGATCAGATTGTCTGGATTTTAGAGGCTATCATCCCAACCTTGTTTGTGATTGCTATTATTTTTATGCTAACACAACTGTTCGCAGAAAGATATCAAAATAATCTCGATACAGCTCAGTTATATCCTTTTTCAAAAGTGACATTTGCCATGTCCTCTCTTGGAGTTGGGGTGAGCTATGTAACCGTGCTGTTTATTGGAATCTGTGGATTTTCTTTGCTAGTGGGAAGTCTGATAAGTGGTTTTGGACAGTTAGATTATCCCTACCCTATTTATAGCTTAACCAATCAAGAGGTAACTATTGGAAAAATACAAGATGTGTTATTTCCTAGCTTGCTATTAGCTTTCTTAGCCTTTATCGTCATTGTGGAAGTCGTCTACTTGATTGCTTACTTTTTCAAGCAAAAAATGCCTGTCCTATTTCTTTCCCTCATTGGGATTGTTGGCTTATTGTTTGGTATCCAAACGATTCAGCCTCTTCAGAGTATTGCCCATCTGATTCCCTTTACTTACCTGCGTTCAGTGGAGATTTTGTCTGGAAGATTACCTAAGCAGATTGATAATGTCAATCTAAATTGGGACATGGGGGTAGTCTTACTGCCTTGCACGATAATTCTTTTGTTAGTGGGGATTCTATTTATCGAAAGATGGGGAAGTTCACGTAAAAAGGAAGTTTTTAATAGGTCTTAGCGTTCCTATAGGGAAGGTGAGGAAAAAACTAACACAGAGAGGGAACCGGAATGGTTCTCTCTTTTTGATGCGGACATCAAGAAGAAAACAGAAAGTTTTTTGAAAAAATAACTTTTTATCTTGACAAGGAATAGAAAACTTGGTATCATATAAAAGTTGAGAAAAGCAGAAGTGAGAGCTTCTCGCCTTGTGACATCAAGTTGCCTGGCCCTACGGATGAAAAGTTTCTAAGAAACGCTATCATAACGTGCGGGCTTGTATCATTACGGGCCCGCTCTTGTTTTTCTCTAATAATAAAAAAGAGGTGAAAACCATAGCAAAGCAAGACTTATTCATCAATGATGAAATTCGTGTACGTGAAGTTCGCTTGATCGGTCTTGAGGGAGAACAGCTAGGAATCAAACCACTCAGCGAAGCGCAAGCATTGGCTGATAGTGCAAATGTTGACTTAGTATTGATTCAACCCCAAGCAAAACCGCCTGTTGCTAAAATTATGGACTACGGTAAGTTCAAATTTGAGTACCAGAAAAAGCAAAAAGAACAACGTAAAAAACAAAGTGTTGTTACTGTGAAAGAAGTTCGTCTGAGTCCAACTATTGACAAGGGTGACTTTGACACAAAACTTCGCAATGCACGCAAGTTCCTTGAAAAAGGGAACAAAGTTAAGGTATCCATTCGCTTTAAAGGGCGTATGATCACCCATAAAGAGATTGGTGCAAAAGTTTTAGCCGAGTTTGCTGAAGCAACACAAGATATTGCAATCATCGAACAACGAGCTAAGATGGATGGACGCCAAATGTTCATGCAGTTGGCGCCAGCAACTGACAAAAAATAATTGTCAGAAAGTTAAATAAAGGAGAAAAAATCATGCCAAAACAAAAAACACACCGCGCATCAGCTAAACGTTTCAAACGTACAGGTTCTGGTGGACTTAAACGTTTCCGTGCTTACACTTCTCACCGTTTCCACGGAAAAACTAAGAAACAACGTCGTCATCTTCGTAAAGCATCTATGGTGCATTCAGGAGATTTCAAACGTATCAAAGCAATGCTTACTCGCTTGAAATAATAGCCTAACAGTAAGCAAACAATTCTAGGAAATATTTGGAGGAAATAAAACATGGCACGTGTTAAAGGTGGCGTTGTATCACGCAAACGTCGTAAACGTATTCTTAAATTAGCAAAAGGTTACTATGGAGCTAAACACATCTTGTTCCGTACTGCAAAAGAACAAGTAATGAACTCTTACTACTATGCATACCGTGACCGTCGTCAGAAAAAACGTGACTTCCGCAAATTGTGGATCACTCGTATCAACGCGGCAGCTCGTATGAACGGACTTTCATACTCACAATTGATGCATGGGTTGAAATTGGCTGAAATCGAAGTTAACCGTAAAATGCTTGCTGACTTGGCTGTTAACGATGCAGCAGCTTTCACAGCTCTTGCAGATGCAGCTAAAGCAAAACTTGGTAAATAATGACAAACTGTTTCATTCTTACTCTTGTGGTTTTTACCGCAGGAGTAAGGTGAAACTTTTTTGTTTTTCTTAAATGATTTTCTATTTTAGAGAGTAAATCACAGATTTTTTCAAAGAAAATAGGATGTTTCTTGTATAATAGGAATAACTAAAAAGATTTGGAGTTAGAAGAAGATGATAGTAGGTATTGATTTAGGAACGACAAATTCTTTGGTAGGGGTTTATCAAGATGGTCAGGTTAAGCTGATTCCCAATGCTTTTGGTGAATATTTGACGCCTTCTGTTGTGGCTTTGGATGACAATGATGAGATTATAGTTGGAAAAATTGCCAAGGAACGCTTGGTGACCCACCCAGATAAGACAGTTTCTCAGTTCAAGCGTTTTATGGGGACCAAACATGAGTTGACGCTAGGAAATCGAGCATATAAGGCTGAAGAATTAAGCTCTTTTATCATTCGAAAGTTGGTAGACGATGCAGAGACCTATCTTGGAGAAAAGGTCGAGGAAGTGATTGTTAGTGTTCCAGCCTATTTCAATGATGCTCAACGCTATGCGACCAAACTAGCAGGGAAATTTGCTGGAGTTCAGATTGATCGGATTATCAATGAACCCTCCGCAGCAGCTCTTGCTAAAAGGTCTATGGTAAACCAAGAAGATCAATCTTTTATTGTAGTCGATTTTGGCGGTGGTACTCTTGACATTTCAGTTGTAGAGCTTTTTGATAACATTGTCGAAATCGTGTCGATTGCAGGGGACAATCGTTTGGGAGGAGAAGACTTTACTGCAGCTATTGCTGAGGAATTTTTAGTTTCTAATCAATTAACCAAGGATACGATTTCCCGCGAATTTTACAGCAAAATTCTAGTACAGGCTGAAAAAACAAAGCTAGAACTCAATAATAAAGAAGAAGTGAAGATGACAGTGATGGACCAAGATCAGGAATACTTTTTAGACTTGAGCTACCAGCGCTTTTATGAGCTTTGTCAACCGCTGCTGGCGCGTGTTAAGGCTGTTTTGGACCGTGCCTTGATGGATGCACGCTATAGCTATGTATCATCAGATAACTTTGTTCTTGTTGGGGGGACTTCGAAACTCCGCCTGGTTCAGGACTTTTTATCCTACTGTATCAATCAAATGGTTCAGGTTGCTGATGATCCTGATCGGATGATTGCGAGAGGTTGTGCCCTTTTAGCAGGAATAAAAGAACGGAAGGGTGAGATACGTGATTTGCTGCTGTCTGATATTTGTCCTTTTACACTAGGGATTGAGATAGTTGGAGACCGTTTTTCGCCGATTATCGAGCGAAATTCCACCCTACCTGCTTCACGCATTGAGCAGTATTATACTGCTGAATTGGGACAGAGCCAAGTCAAGATAAAGGTCTATCAAGGTGAGATGATGAAGGCTTCACAAAACCTCTTCTTAGGTGAATTAGAAGTTCCCGTACCTGTGAATACTCGCGAAAAAGAAAGTTTAACAGTTCGTTTTACCTATGATTTAAATGGAATTTTGGATGTCGAAGTGAAAATTGATTCAACACAGGAAGTCTTTAGTCATGTTATTCTCCAAGATAGCATTACCCTGACAGAAAAGGAAATCAAGGTTAAGCAAGCAGAATTGTCTCGCTATAAGATCAATGCTCAAGAAACAGAGGTTTACCGATTCTTGATGGAGAAAGCAAATCGTCTTTACAGTATGCTTTTAGGAAGAAGAAGGGAAGAATTGATGGCATCAACTAGACAATTTGAAGAAGAAGTGAACCAAGCTTCTATGTACCACTTACCTAAACTCTATCAATCATTTTCAAACTACCTAGAGTTCTTAGAGCGAGGACTGTAGAAAAGGAGACGATATGAATATATGGGAAACTTTAGGGATAGAGCCAACAACTGACGTCAAGCTTATTAGAAGACGTTATGCTGAACTGGTCCGGCTCTATCACCCAGAAGACCAACCAGAAATTTACCAAGAAATTGTTGAAGCTTACCAAAAAGCCTTGACTTATGCGAGGTCTAGAAAAACGAGTGACTCTCAAAAAGCTACTGAACTTGAAGAAGAGGCAAATGGAAAGCTTAACTCTAGTCTCAACTTTGAAAACTTGACTGAAGAAACGAAAATTGAGAACGAAGAGTCTGAAACATCTAGTCTTAATTTCAGTGACTATCAACAATCAACTGATAAAACTAGCGATTCCTTTAACTTTGAAACTTTTAAAGCAGAAGAAGATGAGCCAAAGTCTACCCTTGACTTTAGTAGTTATAATGAAGCAGTCTATTTAATTCGAAATGCGATTGAAAGTATTGTTGGGAATGATGACTATAACCTAGAGGAACAAGAACATCTATGGCGTCAGTTCTTTCATCAGTATCAGTATGATATGGATATTGTTCAATCCGTTTTAGAGGAAATGGATGTTTATATTTTCAACAAATCGGAGCAATTTTCTATCGTCATTCCTTTGCTGGAAGACTATGTACCTGACTTTCGATACTGGGGATATTACTATAAACTCAAGTACTGGCAAGTTAAAAGAGATATAGCAGAAGAGGAAGGAAGTTCACTTGAAAGCGCACAAGAAGCCACTGAACAATTCTCTTATTCCTATCAACTTTGCCAAGAAATTCTTCAAGATTCTAACAAAGCAAATCAATTAAGTTCTTGGATAGAGTTTTTCAAGCACCCCTATTTGGCCTTTATGGTCTTAGATCAAGTAAATCAGAATCGTCAAATAATCAAGAGCGTTCCTGTTTTAACCTATATCCTTGAAAAGAACCGACAAGTCATATTTGAAGAGGATTATTCACTCTTGGATGACTTGGCTCATTACTTAGAGCAGCTAAAAGAAGAATCTGGGGAAAATGTTGACTTTAGTCACTACGCTCTAGATAATCCAGATGAAGTTGAGGCAGCCTTTTATGAACTGCTCCATGCTCGCTATCAAGACGAATACAAACTTTTACGTGATTGGCAATATCTTTTTGAAACAGTCAAAGATCACACTCTCCTACTTTATTTGTTAGAAAAAGCGGACGTCTATCCTTTAACCAATGCGAAAGTGTTAGCTCTCGTTCTTCAATTTGTAGAGCGTTACAGTGATGAGGAAGCAAATCCATATTTGAAAAAGCTTCATTTCTGGAAGAGTGTCCAGTCTTATCCTTCAGTGGTAGAGGAGTACGCACTAGATAAAAAAGAAAATTTTGACTACTGGTACAATGAAGGTTATCTCTATATTGATAAGCTCACCAAGAGTGATGAAGATATCAATGATTGGGAGAAGTGGAAAAGCTACTTTAAAGGAAGACCACGCATTCTAACGGTTTTGCTTCAACAGATCTATAAGGAGTACCATCGGTTTACAGACGGGGAGCTCTTGAGATATGTTTTAACTCCTTTTCCGACCTCTAAAATGGCTAGCCAAATGATGACGGAAGAGACAGACCAGAAACTAGAAGAGATGACAGCCTATGCCTATGAACTTTGTCATCCAAAGGTCAAGTTATCTTATTTGAATTGGAAAAAAAGACAGGTCCTTAAAAATAAGTTTCTTCAGTTTTTCTTTAGCCTCTTTACGATAGTGAGTTTAATACTCAGTGTTCTAGAGCAACCTATTGATAATTTATGGGTTCATGCTGGTATGTTTTCTCTCTTTTACGTCTATATGCTAAAATTAAGGCAAACACCGATTGAGGAAGGAGTGACAGCTAGGGGTTCAAAACGAAAATTCTACCATAGTCCCCATCCATGGTTCCTATTCATCTTGTTATTGCTCCTCGTCCTTCCATTCTTACCGTTTGGTCTCATTGGTGCCCTTATGTTCATTACATTTTTCTGTCTTATCGATGGCTTCCAGGTGAGTCAAGGGCTGAAGTGGGATTATTCTTTGGATAAGCTGATTCCTATCGGTATCTTTCTTTCTGCTGGCTTCTTATCCGCTTTGGTAAATCGAAGCCAGATCATTTCCGGAGTTGCAATGATGTACTTCCATATTTTTGCAATCCTTGTGATTTGCTTGTCATTTACACGATTTAGTCCCGGGTTTCCACCATCATTGAAAAAAATTCTCCTTCCAGCAATCTTGGGTATCCTAGTCTTTCAATTATTGCCTTTCGTTCACAGTCGTTTAGAGATCTTTAACCCAAATATCCTAAGAAATGAGACTCTGGCCATAACGGTTATCCTCTTGTTAAATGGAATCGTCTTGTCTTATTTTACAAAGGAACAAGGCTTCATGATTGGTGTGAAGAAGGTCTTTATGATTTATGGATTGCAGATCTTTATTTTCCTAAGAAGACTGTTCCGAATCCTATTTGCACCAAATTCAGTTTTCGGTAATAACTATCATTACAAAGACTTACTACTCATGAACAGCGAATTTACGTTCTACTTCCTCGAGGGGCTTTTTATCCTGATCATGCTTTTCCTTATTCGCAATATACGCAAGGAAAATCTAAAAGTGCTGCTTAGAATGAAAGCGTAGAGAAGAAGACTCTAGTTCAAGTTTCTAGTAAATTTTGTCCATTAAGGGTATAATAGAACTATTAAAATGAAAGAGGTAATGAAAATGGCTTCAAAAATGCTACACACTTGCTTGCGAGTAGAAAACCTTGAAAAATCAATCGCTTTTTATCAAGATGCTTTTGGATTTAAAGAATTGCGTCGCAGAGATTTTCCAGATCATGCTTTCACCATTGTCTATCTAGGACTTGAGGGGGATGACTATGAGTTGGAGTTGACCTATAACTATGACCACGGCCCTTATGTTGTAGGAGACGGCTTTGCCCATATTGCCCTCAGTACACCTGACCTTGAGGCACTCCATCAAGAACATAGCGCTAAAGGCTATGAGGTTACAGAGCCCAAAGGCCTACCAGGTAACCCACCAAACTATTACTTTGTCAAGGATCCGGATGGCTACAAGGTCGAAGTCATTCGTGAAAAATAATCCAGTACAGTCAAGTAGAATGTTCGTTTTCTACTTGACTTTTTTACTTTGAAAGAGTATACTAATACAAATTTAACCTTTAAGGGGAGTCCAGAGAGACTCACAAGGTGTCAGATAAAAGGGATAGGGAACTCTCTGCGGAGACTTTTTAGGTGTGCGCATGAGTTCTATCCTATCTCGACTGAGACCTTGCAATAGCAAGGTCTTTTCTTTATCTGGTCCCCTTAAATTTAAGGAGGAAAAGTCATGAATCCCACATGTAAGAAGCGTTTGGGTGCCATTCGTTTGGAAACCATGAAGGTGGTCGCTCAGGAGGAAATTGCGCCAGCAATCTTTGAATTAGTCCTAGAAGGAGAAATGGTTGAAGCCATGCGAGCAGGCCAATTTCTCCATCTGCGCGTGCCTGATGATGCCCATCTCTTGCGCCGTCCTATTTCAATTTCGTCTATTGACAAGGTCAAGAAGCAGTGTCACCTCATTTATCGGATTGAGGGGGCTGGGACCGCTATTTTTTCAACCTTAAGTCAGGGAGATACTCTTGATGTGATGGGACCTCAGGGAAATGGTTTTGACTTGTCTGACCTAGACGACCAGAGTCAAGTCCTCCTCGTTGGTGGTGGGATTGGTGTTCCGCCCTTGCTCGAAGTAGCCAAGGAATTGCATGCGCGTGGGGTGACAGTAGTGACAGTCCTTGGTTTTGCCAACAAGGATGCTGTTATTCTCGAAACAGAATTGGCCCAATATGGTCAGGTTTTTGTAACGACAGATGATGGTTCATATGGTATCAAGGGAAATGTGTCAGTCGTCATTAATGACTTAGACAGTCAATTTGATGCTGTTTACTCATGTGGAGCGCCTGGAATGATGAAGTACATCAATCAAAAATTTTATAATCACCCAAGAGCCTATCTATCTCTAGAATCTCGTATGGCTTGTGGGATGGGGGCTTGCTATGCCTGTGTCCTAAAAGTGCCAGATAGTGAGACAATTAGTCAACGCGTCTGTGAAGATGGCCCTGTTTTCCGTACAGGAACAGTTGTATTATAAGGAGAAAGTCATGACTACAAATCGCTTACAAGTTTCACTACCGGGCTTGGATTTGAAAAATCCCATCATTCCAGCATCAGGCTGTTTTGGTTTCGGCCAAGAGTATGCCAAATACTATGATTTGGACCTTTTAGGCTCCATTATGATCAAGGCGACGACACTTGAACCCCGTTTTGGGAATCCTACTCCCAGGGTGGCAGAAACGCCTGCAGGTATGCTCAATGCAATCGGTTTGCAAAATCCGGGTTTAGAAGCTGTTTTAGCTGAAAAGTTGCCTTGGCTGGAAAGAGAGTATCCTACGCTTCCTATCATCGCCAATGTTGCAGGCTTTTCAAAACAAGAGTACGCTGCTGTTTCTCGTGGAATTTCCAAGGCAGCCAATGTAAAAGCGATTGAGCTCAATATCTCTTGTCCGAATGTGGATCACGGCAATCATGGACTTTTGATTGGGCAAGATCCGGATCTGGCTTATGAAGTGGTAAAAGCAGCTGTGGAAGCCTCTGATGTACCAGTTTATGTTAAGTTAACCCCTAGTGTAACGGATGTTGTCACTATTGCTAAAGCCGCAGAAGATGCAGGAGCAAGTGGCTTAACCATGATCAATACCCTTGTCGGTATGCGCTTTGACCTCAAAACTAGAAAATCAATCCTAGCCAATGGTACAGGTGGAATGTCAGGTCCAGCAGTTTTTCCAGTAGCCCTCAAACTCATCCGACAAGTAGCTCAAACAACAGACCTGCCTATTATTGGAATGGGGGGAGTGGATTCTGCTGAAGCAGCGCTAGAAATGTATCTGGCTGGTGCCTCTGCCATTGGGGTTGGAACAGCCAACTTTACCAATCCTTACGCCTGTCCTGACATCATCGAAAATCTGCCAAAAGTCATGGACAAATATGGCATTAGCAGTTTGGAAGATCTCCGTAAGGAAGTCAAAGCCAGTCTGAGATAAGCTAGGTCTTCCTTATCGTCAACAAGAAATAGAATCTTCATCAATTTGTAATATTTCCGTCGGTTAACTATGTTACAATAGGGATTAGAAAACGTTATTGGAGCATTTAAATGAAACGATGGAAAGTGGCCCTAGTAAGTGCTGGCTTATTGGGGTGTTTTTTTACTGTAGTGGAGACAGCAAAAGCAGAAGAGGGAACGTGGCAAGGAAAGACCTACCTCAAAGCAGATGGGAAACCAGCAACCAAGCAATGGCTTTTTGACCAAACGCATCAGAAGTGGTTTTATCTTAAAGAAGATGGTCAACGTGCAGAAAACGGTTGGTTGACTGTTGCTGGTAAGGATTACTATTTTGATGCTAATGGAATCTTGGCTACAAATACTTGGGTCAACCAATATTATGTCAATGCTAATGGTGTCAAGGCTAAGGACCAGTGGCTTTTTGACCAAGAAGGACAGAGCTGGCTTTACCTCAAGTCTGATGGTCAGAAAGCCAAAAACGAGTGGATTAGTCAAGGACAGGAAAAATATTACCTTAAAGAAGATGGCAAGATGGCCAAAGATGAATGGATCACTCAAGGTGAAGACCAGTACTATGTCAATTCTCAAGGGAAAATCTTAAAAAATACCTGGCATGGCTCTCACTACCTATCTGATAAAGGGAATAAGGTCAAACAGTCCTGGATCTATGATGCCAACTATAGCAGTTGGTTCTATCTGAAAGCGGATGGCAACTACGCAGAAAACGGTTGGCAAACAGTTGAAGGGAAAGATTATTACTTCAAACGGGGTGGTTATCTGGCTACAAATACCTGGCTTGGAAAATCTTATGTAACTTCAAGTGGCCATAAGGCAAAAACAAGCTGGATTTTCGATAAAAACTACGAATCATGGTTCTATCTCAATGCCGAAGGCGACTATGTAGAAAAAGGCTGGCAAACAATTGATGGAAAAGATTACCATTTCAAATCAGGTGGCTATCTTTCTACAGAAAGTTGGATTGAGCGTTTCTACGTTGCTAAGAGTGGTGCCAAGCTAAAATCAGAGTGGCTCTTTGATAAAAATTACCAGTCTTGGTTCTACCTGAAAGAGGACGGAACCTATGCTGAAAAAGGTTGGAAAACCATTAAAGGCAAGGATTACCATTTCAAATCAGGAGGCTACCTTTCTACAGAAACTTGGATTGATCGCAGTTATGTGACCAGCAGTGGAGCAAAAGCTGGAAAGGGCTGGCTCTTTGATAAGAAATATAACTCTTGGTTCTACATCAAGGCTGATGGAAATTACACCAACAAAGAATGGGTCTGGGATAATGGCTACTATTATCTCAAATCAGGTGGCTACATGGCCTCAAATGAGTGGGTATGGTACAAGAACAATTGGTTCTACCTCAAGTCAAATGGAAAGATGGCTGAGAAAGAATTAATCTACGATTCTTCCGACCAATCATGGTATTACCTTAAATCCGGCGGTTATATGGCAAAAAATGAAACTGTGGATGGTCATACCTTGGATGCTTCTGGTAGATGGCATGTTGCGGATAAAACCAAATATTACAAAGTTAAACCAATCACAGCCTATGTCTATAGTGCATCTGGAGAAATCTTGAGTTACATTAACCAAGGAAGCATTGTTTCACTGGATAGTTCGACTCGAAAAGGTGGCCGACTTGCAGTTTCGATTTCTGGCTTGTCTGGCTATATGAATCAAAGTGATTTGACAGCAGTAGATGAAGGAAGCGAGTTTATCCCTCATTATACTAGTGATGGGAAATTCCTCTACCATGAACTCTCTCCTTATACGAGTATCAAAGTAGCTCCACACACATCTGCTATGGTTATTGGTAAGAAGTACTACTCAACTGATGGAGAGCACTTTGATGGCTTTACCATTAAAAATCCTTTCCTCTATAAAAACTTAAGAGAACCAAGTAATTATAGTGCAGCTGAATTGGATAAACTGTATTCGATGATGAACTTGCAGGATAGTCCTCTAGCAGGTAAAGGAGCGACTTTCAAAGAAGCTGAAGAACGCTACGGTGTCAATGCCCTTTATTTGATGGCCCATAGTGCCCTTGAAAGTGCTTGGGGACGTAGTCAAATTGCCAGAGATAAGAACAACTTCTTTGGTATTGCTGCTTATGATACTAGCCCATATCTCTCAGCCAAGAGCTTTGATAATGTGGACAAAGGAATTCTCGGAGCGGCCAAGTGGATCCGTGAGAATTACATTGACTACGGCAGAGATCACCTTGGAAACAAAGCAACCGGAATGAATGTTCGCTATGCTTCCGATCCTTACTGGGGTGAGAAAATAGCCAGCATCATGATGACCATCAATAGTAGACTTGGTGGGAAAGACTAATCAAAAAAATCAACGGTAACTACTGAAAAGTGGTTATCGTTTTTTTTCTTTAACTATTATGCTTTACAAACTAGTGTGAAAGTGGTATATTATAGATGAAGTTACTAGTATGTATTACAAAATAGATAGAAGGGGGAAGGAATGAAGGAAACTCAACTATTAAAAGGTGTTCTTGAAGGTTGTGTCTTGGATATGATAGGTCAAAAAGAGCGATATGGCTATGAGTTGGTTCAAACTTTGCGAGAGGCTGGATTTGACACCATTGTTCCAGGAACTATTTATCCGCTGTTACAAAAGTTAGAAAAAAACCAATGGATAAGAGGTGACATGCGACCGTCGCCAGATGGTCCAGATCGGAAGTATTTTTCGTTAACTAAAGAAGGTGAAGAGCGTGTCTCAGTCTTTTGGCAACAATGGGATGATTTGAGTCAAAAAGTAGAAGGGATTAAGAATGGGGGTTAAACCATGAAAAAAATGAAGTATTACGAAGAAACAAACACGTTGTTGCATGAGTTTTCTGATGAGAATCAGCAGTATTTTGAGAAGCTGTGGGATAGTTTTAATCTTGCTGGATTTCTCTATGATGAGGATTATCTCAGAGAGCAGATCTATTTGATAATGCTCGATTTCTCAGAAGCAGAACGAGACGGCATGAGTGCAGAGGATTATCTAGGGAAGAATCCTAAAAAAATAATGAAAGAAATACTCAAGGAAGCACCACGCAATTCTATCAAAGAGTTCCTTTTGACGCCAATCCTTGTCCTAGCGGTATTACGTTACTATCAACTATTAGGTGATTTTTCTAAAGGCCCTCTCTTAACAGTCAATTTGCTTACCTTTTTAGGGCAACTTCTTCTTTTTCTAGTCGGATTTGGGATTGTGGCTACAATCCTACGATGGAGTTTAGTCCAAGATTCTCCTAAAATGAAAATTGGCACTTATATTGTCGTTGGAAGTATTGTTCTGCTAGTCATTTTAGGATATATAGGAATGTCAAGTTTCATACAAGAAGGAGTCTTTTATCTACCTGCTCCCTGGGATAGTTTGTTTGTCTTTACGATTTCGCTGGTCATCAGTATTTGGAATTGGAAAGAAGTGATTTTTCGTCCCTTTGTCAGTATGATTGTTGCCCATCTTGTTGTAGGTTCTCTGCTCCGTTACTATGAATGGATGGGAATTTCAAATGTTTTCCTTACAAAAGTAATTCCTTTAGCTGTCCTCTTTATTGGAATCTTTGTCTTGTTCCGTGGGTTTAAGAAGATAAAATGGAGTGAAATATAGTCAAAAAGCCGTTGGAAAACGGTTTTTTGTTATAATTAAACTAAGAATGTAGCATTAAAGGAGAACAACATGACTTTTGAAGAAATTTTGCCTGGATTAAAGGCTAAGAAAAAATATGTACGAACTGGTTGGGGAGGGGCTGAAAACTATGTGCAGCTTTTTGACACCATCGAGCAAAACGGGGTTGCACTCGAAGTGACGCCTTATTTCCTCATCAACGTTTCTGGAGAAGGGGAAGGATTTTCCATGTGGAGTCCGACACCTTGCGATGTTTTGGCGACGGACTGGGTAGAAGTGCATGACTAGACGAGTATTGATTACGGGAGTGAGTTCAGGGATCGGTCTAGCTCAAGCTCGCCTCT
The DNA here is from genome assembly GCF_001588645.1 of Streptococcus oralis. Lineage (GTDB taxonomy): Bacteria > Bacillota > Bacilli > Lactobacillales > Streptococcaceae > Streptococcus > Streptococcus oralis_AB. The sequence goes on from NZ_LAYF01000013.1 coordinate 131,333, forward strand.
TTTTAGAGAAGGGTTATCAAGTTTATGGTGTAGATCAGGGAGAAAATCCAGTTTTAGATGGTGATTTCCACTTTTTACAGAGAGATTTGACCTTGGACTTGGAGCCAATTTTTGACTGGTGTTCTCAGGTGGATGTTTTGTGCAATACTGCCGGAGTTTTGGATGATTACAAACCACTTTTGGAACAATCAGCCCAGGAAATTCAAGAGATTTTTGAAATTAACTATGTGACTCCAGTTGAGATGACACGACATTACTTGACGCAAATGCTGGAGAATAAAAAAGGAATCATTATCAATATGTGCTCCATCGCTTCGAGCCTAGCAGGTGGTGGTGGTCATGCCTATACTTCCTCTAAGCACGCCTTGGCTGGCTTTACCAAGCAGTTGGTTCTAGACTATGCGGAAGCTGGAATTCAGGTCTTTGGGATCGCTCCAGGTGCGGTCAAGACAGCTATGACAGCTGCGGACTTTGAACCCGGAGGCTTAGCAGACTGGGTAGCTAGTGAAACGCCAATCAAACGCTGGATTGAGCCAGAGGAAGTAGCAGCTCTTAGCCTTTTCTTAGCAAGTGGAAAAGCAAGCGCCATGCAAGGACAAATATTGACAATAGATGGTGGCTGGTCTTTGAAGTAGGAGGAGTTGAATGGAAATCATCAAAGAAAACTTAAAACGATGCGATGCTTTTTATCAGAGTGATTTTTATCAATTTTTGAAGAAGAACAATCCAAACTATATCCCCTATTTATTTGATCATGTATGTGAAGATCCAGATGCGAGTGACAGAACTTTATACCATGAATTAAGTAATAAATTTGAATTCCCTGCTAGAAAAGATCATTTGATTGATGAGATTGAAAGACAAAAGATTCGACTTGCAGCTGATATTATTTGTGGTAGAAAACAAATTGTTAAGTTTCACGAAAATGATTATGAAAAGTGGAGAAAAGATTATGAGCTTGTTCGTTCTAATGTAAACCTTCATTTTTTATGGCCCAAACACAAAGCACCAACCATTAATACTTATCGCTACACTAAATATTTAGATAGAATTGATTGCTTACTATTTGATTTGAAATCTTATTTTAGTGGACAAGAGACTCCCATGATGCCTGCCTATCAACGTGAAGAGACAGCGATTTGGTTAAAGCAATTTAATAGAGTTTTTAAATACTTTATTGATAAAATGAAGTTGCATTCATTCGTAAATGAAAATTATGATGTTTTAGATATCAGTACAGGACAATCTGAGATTATACGAAGAATTACTTCTAGAAAAGAAATTTCAGCTACATTAAATCTCTACATGGAAAATATGTTAAAGTTAAATCGTCAAGGTATATTTAAATAAAAGGAGCAACCCATGACACCGCAAGAAATGTGGAATGCGTATAAGCAAATTAACCCCTCTATCGGAGATGAGATAGATGCCTGGGCTTTTGGAGTGGAAGCCGATACCTTGGCAGGTTTGGTTTTAAAAGGCGAAAAGACAGCAACCGCCTCAGCTTACGACCTTTACGCACTAGAGGATGAACCCCTTCCACAAGAAGGGACCTTTGATGTCATTTTAGATAGCCAAGATCGAGCTGTCTGCATTGTCGAAATTACTAAGGTTTCCGTTCAGCCTTTCAATCAAGTTTCTGCTGACCACGCCTTTAAGGAAGGGGAAGGTGACAAATCCCTAGCCTATTGGCGTCAGGTTCATGAGGACTGTTTCGCCGAGTGGCTGAGAGAGGCAGGACTAACTTTTACGCCTGACAGCAAGGTTGTTTTAGAAGAATTTCGTAAAGTCTACCCACTGTAGACCGCTAGGAGGAAGAAAGTTTTGGAAATCACCGTCCAATCCTTTTTTCTTAAGCAAAACATGATATAATAAGTTTGTTTGAATAAGAGTAAAACTCTTAAACTTAGAATAGGAGAAAACTATGCAAGCAGTTGAACATTTTATTACGCAATTTGTTCCTGAACATTATGATTTATTTTTGGACTTGAGTCGTGAGACCAAGACCTTTTCTGGGAAGGTGACCATCACTGGTCAAGCAAAGAGTGACCGTATTTCCCTTCACCAAAAAGATTTGGAAATCGCTTCTGTAGAAGTTGCGGGTCAAGCTCGTCCATTTACAGTTGATCATGAAAATGAAGCCCTGCATATCGAATTAGCTGAGGCTGGTCAAGTTGAAGTGGTCATCGCCTTTTCAGGAAAAATCACAGACAACATGACAGGGATTTACCCTTCTTACTACACAGTGGATGGTGTCAAGAAGGAAGTCTTGTCTACGCAGTTTGAAAGCCATTTTGCGCGTGAAGCCTTCCCATGTGTGGATGAGCCAGAAGCCAAAGCAACCTTTGATCTCGCTCTTCGCTTTGACCAAGCAGCAGGTGAGTTGGCCTTGTCAAACATGCCTGAGATTGATGTGGATAACCGCAAGGAAACAGGTATTTGGAAGTTTGCGACAACACCTCGCATGTCTTCCTACTTGTTGGCTTTTGTTGCTGGTGACTTGCAAGGTGTTACCGCTAAAACTAAAAATGGTACCCTCGTAGGAGTATACTCAACCAAAGCACATCCACTTTCTAACCTTGATTTCTCATTGGACATCGCCGTTCGTTCGATTGAGTTTTACGAAGATTACTACGGAGTTAAATACCCAATCCCTCAATCTCTTCATATCGCTCTTCCTGACTTCTCAGCAGGTGCCATGGAAAACTGGGGTCTCGTGACTTATCGTGAAGTTTACTTGGTTGTGGATGAGAACTCAACCTTTGCTAGTCGACAACAAGTTGCCCTAGTTGTAGCACATGAGTTGGCCCATCAATGGTTTGGTAACCTCGTTACTATGAAATGGTGGGATGACCTCTGGCTCAATGAAAGCTTCGCTAACATGATGGAATACGTCTGTGTGGATGCCATCGAGCCAACTTGGAATATCTTTGAAGACTTCCAAACAGGTGGTGTGCCGGGAGCACTTAAACGTGATGCGACGGATGGCGTTCAGTCTGTTCACGTCGAAGTTAAACACCCAGACGAAATCAATACCCTCTTTGACGGAGCTATCGTCTATGCCAAAGGAAGCCGTCTTATGCACATGCTTCGTCGTTGGCTAGGTGATGCTGATTTTGCTAAAGGTTTGCATGCTTACTTTGAAAAGCACCAATATGGAAATACCATTGGTCGTGATCTTTGGAATGCCCTTGGACAAGCGTCAGGACGTGATGTTGCGGCCTTCATGGATTCTTGGTTGGAGCAACCTGGTTACCCAGTTCTCACTGTCAAAGTTGAAAATGATGTCTTGAAGATTTCACAAAAACAATTCTTTATTGGCGAACATGAAGACAAGAACCGTCTCTGGGTGGTGCCACTGAACAGCAACTGGAAAGGCTTGCCAGATACACTTGAAACTGAAAGTATCGAAATCCCTGGCTACGCCGCTCTTCTTGCTGAAAATGAAGGAGCTCTTCGTCTCAACACTGAAAATACTGCCCACTATATTACCGACTATCAAGGAGACTTGTTAGAAGCTGTTCTTGCTGAGCTAGAGACACTTGATAACACAAGCAAACTGCAAATTGTTCAAGAACGTCGTTTGTTGGCTGAGGCAGGTCATATTTCTTATGCTGATTTGCTCCCAGTCCTTGATAAACTAGCTAAGGAAGAGTCTTACTTGGTAGTTTCAGCTGTATCTCAAGTGATTGCTGCCCTTGAGCGCTTTATCGATGAAGGAACAGCAACTGAGAAAGCCTTTAATACACTCGTTGCTAAATTGGCTCGTCACAACTATGACCGTCTTGGTTTTGAAGCCAAAGATGGAGAATCAGATGAGGATGAATTGGTTCGTCAGTTGGCTGTTTCTATGATGATTCGCTCTAATGATGCAGAAGCTAGTCAAGTCGCTAGCCAAATCTTCGCAGCTCACAAGGAGAACCTTGCAGGACTTCCAGCAGCAATTCGTGCTCAAGTTCTCATCAATGAAATGAAACACCATGAGACCAAAGACTTGGTCGCAACTTATCTGGACCTATACACTCATGCGACAGATGCAGTCTTTAAACGCCAGTTGGCAGGAGCTCTTGCATATAGTATAGATGCTGACAATATCCAAACCCTGATTGGCTCATGGAAAGATAAATTTGTAGTGAAACCACAAGACCTTTCTTCATGGTACCTCCAATTCCTCGGACACCAAGCTACCCAAGAAACTGTTTGGGTTTGGGCGCGTGAAAATTGGGACTGGATCAAGGCAGCCCTTGGTGGAGATATGAGCTTTGATAGCTTTGTCATCTTCCCATCACACATCTTTAAAACTGAGCAACGCTTGGTAGAGTACAAGGAATTCTTTGAGCCACAACTCTCTGACCTTGCTCTTAGCCGTAACATTCGTATGGGTATCAAAGATATCGCAGCGCGTGTTGACTTGATTAAGCGTGAGAAAGCAGCAGTAGAAGCTGTTGTAGCCCAATATGCTAAAGCTTAATTCATTCGAAATGTAAATAAAAAACTCAACTTTCTCTCTAAAAACAAGAGAGAGTTGAGTTTTTTTTAAGGCAATTTTGGTATAATAATCATAACAAGGAGGAGTTTCTGATGATAAAAATCTTATTAGTAGAAGATGACCTGGGTCTGTCAAACTCAGTATTTGACTTTTTAGATGATTTTGCAGATGTCATGCAGGTTTTTGATGGAGAAGAAGGTCTCTACGAAGCAGAAAGTGGCGTTTATGACTTGATTTTGCTTGACCTGATGTTGCCTGAAAAAAATGGCTTCCAAGTCTTGAAAGAGTTGCGCGAAAAAGGAATTACGACACCAGTCCTTATCATGACTGCCAAAGAGAGTTTGGATGACAAGGGACACGGTTTTGAGCTTGGAGCGGATGACTACCTCACCAAACCTTTCTACCTTGAAGAACTCAAAATGCGGATCCAAGCCCTTCTCAAACGTTCAGGTAAATTTAACGAAAACACCTTAACCTATGGGGATATTGTCGTCAACCTTTCAACGAATGAAGTGAAAGTGGAAGATACTCCTGTAGAACTACTCGGAAAAGAGTTTGAGTTATTGGTTTATTTCCTTCAAAATCAAAATGTTATTCTTCCCAAGACGCAAATTTTTGACCGTCTATGGGGATTTGATAGCGATACGACGATTTCCGTTGTAGAAGTCTATGTCTCAAAAGTTCGTAAGAAATTGAAGGGAACAGCCTTTGCTGAAAATCTTCAAACCTTGCGTAGTGTCGGGTATATTTTAAAAGATGTTCAATAAACTAAAAAAAACATGGTATGCGGATGATTTCAGCTATTTCATTCGAAACTTTGGAGTGTTCACCCTGATCTTCTCTGCTATGACCTTGATTATCCTCCAGGTCATGCACTCGAGTCTCTACACTTCTGTAGATGAAAAACTCCAAGCCCTTAGTAGCAGTCCCCAAGCGGTTATCCAGTTGGCCCTGAATCGGGCAACTGAAGAGGTCAAGGATATTCAACCAGCAACAGCGGATGCCAACAAGGCTGAAATCAAACCCAATGTCAGCTCCAATACGGAAGTCTTGCTCTTTGACAAGGATTTTAACCAACTCTTACTGGGCAATCGTTTTTTAGGTTTGGATAAGATCAAGCTGGACAAAAAAGAGTTGAATCACATTCGGCAAATCCAAGTTGTCAATAGTTACGGTCAGGAAGAAACCTATCGGATGATTTTGATGGAAACCAACTCTTCCTCCGTATCAAGTAACGTCAAGTATGCGGCGGTTTTAATCAATACTAGCCAGCTCGAGCAAATCAGCCAAAACCACGAGCATTTAATTGTTGTAGTCATGGCTAGTTTCTGGCTCCTGTCTTTAATTGCCAGTGTTTATTTGGCACGTGTCAGTGTCAAACCCTTGCTGGAAAGTATGCAAAAGCAGAAGTCCTTTGTTGAAAATGCTAGTCACGAACTGAGAACGCCTTTGGCCGTTTTACAAAATCGGTTAGAGAATCTCTTTCGAAAACCAGAGGCAACGATTATGGAATCCAGCGAAAGTATCGCTTCCAGTCTTGAAGAAGTTCGCAACATGCGTTTCCTCACGACCAATCTTCTCAACCTTGCACGTCGCGATGATGGAATCAAACCAGAAATAGCAGAAGTATCACCACAGTTCTTTAAGACAACCTTTGCTAACTATGAGTTGATTGCTTCTGAAAATGATCGTATTTTTGAGTATGAAAATCGGATTTATCGTCCTTTCATGACCGATCAGTTGCTCCTAAAACAACTCATGACCATCTTATTTGACAATGCCATCAAGTATACTGAAGAAGATGGGAAAATTGAGTTTGTAGTCCATGCTACAGATCGTCACCTTTATCTAACAGTAACGGATAATGGAATTGGAATCTCAGCTACTGATAAGAAGAAAATCTTTGACCGCTTTTATCGTGTAGACAAGGCGAGAACCCGTCAGAAAGGTGGCTTTGGTCTTGGACTATCTTTGGCCAAGCAGATTGTTGATGCTTTGCGAGGAACGATTAGCGTGAAAGATAACAAACCTAGAGGAACGATTTTTGAAGTTAAAATCGCTATTCAATCTCCTTCAAAACGTAAGAATAAATAAAAAAGACAGTTAGATAACTGTCTTTTTTGATAACTAGAAAAGAGGTTGGTAGAAGTACCAACCTTTATTTTGAAAATTTTCGTTTCATCATCTTTCGTTGAAGTTGTAAAAGAGCGAAGCTTGTTGCCATAGCAGCGATAAAGGACAAAGCTGTATTTAATTTTAAGGCTAAAAAGATAAAACTAAAAAGTGCCATAAAAATACAGAAACAAGCGATATTTACAAAAAATAAAATCTCTTTTAGGTTAGGGCCGACTGGGGCTTCAGGTGTGTAATCTTGGTAAAGCGGAGTTTGTTTCGATTCGGGAGCTTGTTCAAACTCATAAGCTTCTAGTTTTCTTGCGGACATGATTCTCTCCTTAACAGTACATAACTATTTTATCATTTTTTATGCAGAGAATTATTACAGGATTGTTACAAAAACACTAAAGTCTCTTATCATCCTCTAAGTCGCTCTTCTTGACACCCACTAGAGAAAATGATAGCATGGATGTTACACTTAAAAACAGATGACCTAACTTTCTATATTATAAATATACTGAGAAAGGTAAGGATAACTTATATAAATTGATAGCAAGCTGAGGCTTTTTCCTAAGATGATTTGTTAAGTTGCTACCTGAATACTTTTGAAGAGTATTGATAGGAGTTGTTTTGAATGGATGATAAGACAGAGATTCTGTCTATTGGACTGGGTGGCATTCTTGCTACCTCTGGGAAATGTTAAAGGAGATAAGCATGTATCTTGCTATCAAAGAGATATTACGAAACAAACTTCGATATAGTTTGATCTTAACGACCATTCTTCTTATCGCTTTTATGGTCTTTTTTATGACCAGTCTAGCTCTCGGTCTTGTGCGAAACAACCGGGCCGCTATTGATAATTGGCAAGCAACGGGTGTCGTTTTATCCGACTACGCAAATGATAATTTGACAGCATCCTTTATTCCTGAAAAGGACTACAAGGATAAGAGTTCTGAAGAGGCTGCTCCCCTGGGCTATATGTTCGCTGTAACCAATCTAGTCGATGGTAGTGAAAAGGTCAATGTTTCCATTTTTGCTCAAGACTGGGACGCTTTTATCTCTCCTAGTTTGACGGAAGGTCGTTATCCTGAAGGAGATGATGAGGTTGTCGTGGACCAGTCTTTTGAGAACTATGGGATGAAGCTAGGCGATGCCATTCAGCTCAATGGAAGCGATTCAAGTTACAAGATTGTAGGCCTGACTCAAGGAAATAAATTTTTCACCGAGCCTGTTGTCTTTACGAGCCTGACAACTTATTGGACCTTACAAGGAACCTTGAAAGCCAATCGTTCCATCTCTGCCTTGGTATTGAAAAATGACATAGAAGTGACTGGCGACGGACTGAAACAGATTTCCATTCCAAAAATGATTTCGAAAATTCCTGGTTACACACCTCAGGTTAATGTATTTTCAGGAATGATTCTCGCTATGATTGTTATCACAGGCTTGATTGTGGGGATTTTTGTTTATATCATTACCATCCAAAAACTAGGACTTTATGGAATAATGCGAGCTCAAGGGATACAGATCAAAACCATTGTATGGTCTCTGTTCTGTCAAATCTTCCTCCTAGCTGGTATGGGGATTGCTTTAGCCTTGCTGGCAATCGGAGGAGTGATTTTAGTCTTACCAGCTACCTTCTTTTTCTATCCAAGTTGGATAGCCTATTCTGTCCTAAGTTTGGTAATTTCCTTGATGGCCCTTCTAGGTGGTGTCATTTCACTTCCACGCTTGCTAAAGGTGGACCCGATTACTGCGATTGCAGAGTGATAAGGAGAATAGTATGACAACATTGATAGAAATGAATCAAGTGACAAAAACTTACGGGGAAGGAAAGATGAAAGTCGTAGCCCTGCATGAGACGAATTTTCAGCTAAATGCGGGAGAGTTCGTAGCTATCGTTGGGCCCTCTGGCTCTGGAAAGACGACCTTTCTAACAACTCTAGGACAACTTCAGGAAGCATCGAGTGGAAAGATTCTAGTAAAGGGGAAGGAAACAGGCAGTTTGACAGAGAAGGAAAAAACAGACCTCCGTTTTAGAGAGTTTGGTTTCATTCTCCAGGCTTCAAACCTAATTCCTTTCCTAACAGTCAAGGAACAGTTGGACTTGATTGACAGACTGGATAAGGGAAAAAATAGTAAAAGTGACCGAAAAGAGCTCTTTGACTTGTTGGATTTGGACAAAGTAAAAGATCATTATCCCAAGGCTCTATCGGGTGGCGAACGTCAGCGTGCGGCGATAGCTAGAGCGCTCTATAACAATCCAAGCATTGTGCTTGCAGATGAGCCGACAGCCAGTCTAGACACCGAGCGTGCTTACCAAGTAACGGAGATGTTGGCTGCCATTGCGCACGAACAAGGTAGAGGAGTTGTTATGATTACACATGATACACGCCTTCTTGATAAGGTTGACCGTATTTATGTTATGAATGATGGACACCTAGTAGAAAAAACACATGCATAAAAAAGAAAGTGGACGGTACTAGTTACTGTTCATTTTTTTATTGAAAGCTTTAAAAATGACTTTGACTTTTTATAAAACTCTTAGTATTCATAGCTGATTTTTGAGAATTGTGGTATAATTTTCCTTATGGAAAAGATTATCATTACAGCAACTGCTGAAAGCATTGAACAAGTTGAACAACTACTCGAAGCTGGCGTAGACCGTATCTATGTCGGTGAGAAAGATTTTGGCCTCCGTTTGCCAACGACCTTTAGTTATGAAGAGTTGCGAGAAATCGCTAAGCTGGTTCATGATGGGAGTAAGGAATTGATCGTTGCGGTTAACGCCCTTATGCACCAAGACATGATGGATCGTATCAAGCCTTTCCTAGACTTCTTGGAAGAAATCAAGACAGACTATATTACAGTAGGAGATGCAGGTGTCTTTTACGTAGTCAACCGTGATGGCTATTCCTTCAAGACTATTTACGATGCTTCAACCATGGTAACAAGTAGTCGTCAGATTAACTTCTGGGGCCAAAAGGCAGGTGCTTCTGAGGCGGTTTTGGCGCGTGAAATTCCATCTGCCGAACTCTTTAAGATGCCAGAGATTTTGGAAATTCCTGCTGAAGTATTGGTTTATGGTGCTAGTGTCATTCACCATTCTAAGCGTCCGCTCTTACAAAACTACTATAACTTTACGCATATCGATGATGAAAAAACGCGTAAACGTGACCTCTTCTTGGCTGAACCAAGTGATCCAGAAAGCCATTATTCTATTTTTGAAGACAATCATGGTACCCACATCTTTGCAAATAACGATCTTGATTTGATGACTAAATTGACAGAATTAGTAGAACATGGTTTCACTCACTGGAAGCTAGAGGGGCTCTACACACCTGGTCAGAATTTTGTAGAAATTGCTAAACTCTTTATCCAAGCACGTAGCTTGATTCAAGAGGGGAATTTCAGCCATGACCAAGCCTTCTTGTTAGATGAGGAAGTGCGCAAGTTACATCCTAAAAACCGTTTCCTGGACACAGGATTCTATGATTACGATCCTGACATGGTTAAATAGGACACCAAAACCCGAAATAAAAATGTTCGGGTTTTTCCAGTGTATCCATGAAATAAAAACGGATACATGTTATAATAAAAATAGCTCTTTAATGGAGGTGTTTGAGTGGAAAATCTGAAGAAAATGGCAGGTATCAAGGCTGCTGAGTTTGTCAAGGATGGCATGGTTGTTGGACTGGGAACGGGTTCTACTGCCTATTATTTTGTAGAAGAAATCGGTCGTCGGATCAAGGAAGAAGGTTTGCAGATTACTGCTGTGACAACTTCCAGTGTGACTAGTAAACAGGCTGAAGGACTAAACATCCCACTCAAGTCGATTGATCAAGTAGACTTTGTCGATGTGACGGTTGACGGGGCGGATGAAGTAGATAGCCAGTTCAACGGGATCAAAGGCGGTGGTGGGGCCCTTCTGATGGAGAAGGTTGTCGCAACGCCCTCAAAAGAATACATTTGGGTGGTAGATGAAAGCAAACTGGTAGAGAAACTAGGTGCTTTTAAATTGCCAGTAGAAGTGGTTCAGTATGGTGCAGAACAGGTTTTTCGTCGGTTTGAGCGAGCTGGCTATAAACCAAGTTTCCGTGAAAAAGACGACCAACGTTTTGTGACCGATATGCAGAACTTTATCATTGATCTAGCCTTGGATGTCATTGAAGATCCAATTGCCTTCGGACAAGAATTGGACCATGTCGTTGGTGTCGTAGAGCATGGCTTGTTCAACCAAATGGTGGATAAGGTCATCGTTGCTGGACGAGACGGGGTTCAGATTTTAACTTCAACAAAAGCAAGATAACTAAGATAGTAAGGAGACAGACTATGTCAAAATTTAATCGTATTCACTTGGTGGTACTGGATTCTGTGGGAATCGGTGCTGCACCAGATGCCAATAACTTTGTCAATGCAGGAGTTCCAGATGGAGCTTCCGACACACTGGGACATATCTCAAAAGCTGTTGGTTTGAATGTGCCAAACATGGCTAAAATCGGTCTAGGAAATATTCCTCGCGAAGCGCCTCTTAAGACTGTACCAGCAGAAAGCAATCCAACAGGATATGCAACAAAATTAGAAGAAGTGTCGCGTGGTAAAGATACTATGACAGGTCACTGGGAAATCATGGGACTCAACATTACCGAGCCTTTCGATACTTTCTGGAACGGATTCCCAGAAGAAATCTTGACAAAGATCGAAGAATTTTCAGGACGTAAGGTCATTCGTGAAGCCAACAAACCTTACTCAGGAACAGCTGTTATCGACGATTTTGGACCACGTCAGATGGAAACGGGGGAGTTGATTATCTATACTTCAGCTGACCCAGTTTTGCAGATTGCTGCCCACGAAGATATCATTCCTTTGGATGAATTGTACCGTATTTGTGAATACGCGCGTTCGATTACCCTTGAGCGTCCTGCCCTTCTAGGTCGTATCATTGCCCGTCCTTATGTGGGTGAGCCAGGTAACTTCACTCGTACAGCTAACCGTCGTGACTTGGCCGTTTCTCCATTTGCACCAACTGTTTTGGATAAATTGAACGAAGCTGGTATCGATACTTACGCTGTTGGTAAAATCAACGATATCTTTAACGGAGCTGGTATCAATCATGACATGGGCCACAACAAGTCAAACAGCCACGGAATTGATACATTATTGAAGACCATGGGACTTGCTGAGTTTGAAAAAGGATTCTCCTTCACAAACTTAGTTGACTTTGATGCCCTATATGGCCACCGTCGTGACCCACACGGTTACCGTGATTGCTTGCATGAGTTTGATGAACGCTTGCCCGAAATTATCGCAGCCATGAGAGAGAATGATCTTCTTTTGATTACTGCGGACCATGGAAATGACCCAATCTATGCAGGAACAGACCACACTCGTGAATATATTCCACTTTTGGCTTACAGTCCTGCCTTTAAAGGAAATGGTATCATTCCAGTTGGACATTTTGCAGATATCTCAGCGACAGTTGCGGATAACTTTGGTGTTGAAACTGCCATGATTGGGGAAAGTTTCTTAGATAAATTGGTATAAGATGACGCGCTATGCTTTACTGGTAAGGGGCATTAATGTCGGTGGGAAGAATAAGGTTGTTATGTCGCAACTTCGTCAAGAATTGACAGAGTTGAGACTGGAAAAAATTGGAACCTACATCAACAGTGGCAATATTTTCTTTACTTCGACAGATGCCAAAGCCCAATTGGTTGAAAAGTTAGAGGCTTTCTTTGAAATCCATTATCCATTTATTCAGAGCTTTTCTTTGCTGAGTCAGGAAGATTATGAGGCAGAGCTGAAGAATCTGCCTGAATGGTGGACCAAAGATTTGGCTCGAAAAGATGTCCTCTTTTATACAGAAGGCTTGGATGTGGATCAAGTCATTGAGAAAGTTGAAAGTTTGGAACTGAAAGATGAAGTGGTTCATTTTGGAAGACTTGGGATTTTCTGGGGGAAATTCTCTGAAGAATCCTACTATGCAACTGCCTATCACAAGCACTTGCTCAAGATGCCTTTTTATCGCTATATCACCATTCGAAATGCTAAAACCTTTGACAAAATCGGTCAAATGTTAAAAAATAATAAAGGAGACACACAATGACATTTTTAGATAAAATCAAGGAAACAGCTGCTTTCCTGAAAGACAAGGGAGTCCAAGCGCCTGAGTTCGGTTTAATTCTTGGATCAGGACTTGGAGAATTGGCAGAAGAAATCGAAAATCCAGTTGTAGTAGACTATGCAGACATTCCAAACTGGGGTCGTTCGACAGTAGTCGGTCACGCTGGTAAATTGGTATATGGAGAACTTGCAGGTCGAAAAGTCTTGGCTCTTCAAGGTCGCTTCCATTTCTACGAAGGAAATCCTCTTGAAGTCGTGACTTTCCCAGTACGTGTGATGAAAGTTCTCGGATGTGAAGGTGTCATTGTAACAAATGCAGCTGGCGGTATTGGATTTGGTCCTGGTACCTTGATGGCTATCTCAGACCATATCAATATGACGGGGCAAAACCCATTGATGGGTGAAAACTTGGATGATTTTGGTCCACGTTTCCCAGATATGTCTAAAGCCTACACTCCAGAATATCGTGCTACTGCCCATGAAGTGGCTAAAAAACTTGGTATCAAGCTTGATGAAGGTGTCTATATTGGTGTAACAGGTCCGACTTATGAAACACCTGCAGAGATTCGTGCCTATAAGAAACTTGGAGCAGATGCAGTTGGTATGTCTACTGTTCCTGAAGTTATTGTGGCAGCCCACTCAGGATTGAAAGTTCTCGGTATTTCATGTATTACTAACCATGCTGCAGGTTTCCAAGAAGAACTCAACCACGAAGAAGTTGTAGAAGTGACTGAACGTGTTAAAGGCGACTTCAAAGGCTTGCTGAAAGCGATTATTGCAGAATTGTAATGAATACTTATCATAGAAAAGTTGAGTGAAGTGTTCAGATTTGAACACGAGTGGAAAGCTTTTCTAGAGACTCAGAAAGGAAGGGGAGTTCGGGTTTGAATTGAACCTGAGCTGTTCTCTTCTATATCATAAAAATTAAGAAAGAAAGGAATTGAATCCACCCTAAAAGCAGTGGGAAAAAGATAGTTGATCTAGCGAGCATCGCTCACTGCACCCAACTCCTATTTTCCCTTCGCTTTTTTGACGGGTTTGGTATCCTTTTGACTATCACATTTAGAATAAAGAAAGGTAGAGCGAGATGTTCTGATTTGAACACGAGCGGAAAACTTTTCTAAAAACATAGAGAGGGTGGTTCGGTTTTGAATTGAAGCCGGTCTAGTCTTCTCAATATCATCAAAATTAAGAAAGAAAGGAATTGAACCCACCCTAAAAGCAGTGGGAAAAAGATAGTTGGTCTAGCGAGCATCGCTCACTGCGCCCAACTCCTATTTTCCCTTCGCTTTTTGACGGGTTTGGTATCTTATATTATGTCTATCCATATTGCTGCTCAGCAGGGTGAAATTGCTGATAAAATTCTTCTTCCAGGGGATCCTCTTCGTGCTAAGTTTATTGCGGAGAACTTCCTTGAAGATGCTGTTTGTTTTAACGAAGTGCGTAACATGTTTGGCTACACTGGTACTTACAAGGGTCACCGTGTATCTGTCATGGGAACTGGGATGGGAATGCCATCCATTTCTATCTATGCCCGTGAGTTGATTGTAGACTACGGAGTGAAAAAATTGATTCGTGTCGGAACAGCTGGTTCTTTGAATGAAGATGTCCACGTCCGTGAATTGGTTTTGGCACAAGCAGCTGCAACCAATTCAAACATCATCCGCAACGACTGGCCACAGTATGATTTTCCACAAATTGCAAGTTTTGACTTGCTAGACAAGGCCTACCATATCGCCAAAGAACTTGGTATGACAACCCACGTTGGGAACGTCTTGTCATCTGATGTCTTTTACTCAAACTACTTTGAAAAGAACATCGAGCTTGGTAAATGGGGAGTTAAGGCTGTGGAAATGGAAGCAGCAGCTCTTTACTATTTAGCGGCTCAACACCATGTTGACGCTCTTGCAATCATGACTATTTCTGATAGCTTGGTCAATCCAGATGAAGACACCACTGCAGAAGAACGCCAAAATACCTTCACTGATATGATGAAGGTTGGATTGGAAACCTTGATTGCAGAGTAATCAGAGAATAGATTTTCAATTACATTACAAGAACTGTTGTAAGTGATTTATTTTCAATATCTAAGCAATGATAAAGAAAGAGTTGAAAATCCAATTATTGATTTTCAACTTTTTAGAACCCAGCTTAAGGAGAGATGTGATGGATAAAATAGAACTATTACAAGATTTGATTGATAAAAGCCACAGAATAGTCTTTTTCGGAGGGGCAGGAGTGTCAACCGAGTCTAATATCCCAGATTTTCGTAGTTCAGATGGTGTTTATAGTCATCAGTTAGGCCGTCATTTTACGGCAGAAGAACTTGTTTCTCGGACCATGTTTGAGCGCTATCCAGAAGATTTTTTTGACTTTTATAAGAAATACCTGATTTATCCAGAAGCCAAGCCTAATGCTGCTCATACTTATCTAGCTGCTTTGGAAAAGACAGGTAAGCTAAAGGCTGTTGTGACACAAAATATCGATAGTCTTCATGAAATGGCTGGCTCCCAAAAGGTCTTTAAATTGCATGGGAGTGTGGACCGAAATTACTGCCTAGGTTGTCATCGTTTCTATGACTTAACTGCCTTTCTGGCCCTCGAGGGACCTGTTCCCAACTGCTTAGACTGTGGTAAGGTGGTCAAGCCTGACGTGATCTTGTATGAAGAATCACTTGACATGGATGTCTTTAGCCAAGCTGCACAAGCTATTCGGCAAGCAGACTTGCTGATTATTGGTGGGACTTCCTTGGTTGTTTATCCTGCAGCTAGCCTAGTAAACTATTTTTCTGGGACAAATCTGGTCCTTATCAATAAAACCAGTATTCCACAAGACAGCCAAGCTACATTGGTCATTGAAGGCAAGATTGGGGAAGTCTTTTCGAAATTGAGACAATAAAAGAATTTTAGAAGATAGAAAAATATCTCATTTATTAAGCACTATCTCGCTCTTTGAGAGTTATTAAAAACTGGCTGAGAAAATCAAAACTCCTTCACTGATATGATGAAGGTCGGCTTGGAAAACTTGATTGCAGACTAAAATCTAATAAAAAATCCTGTTTTCAAGTGAAATCAGGATTTTTTCATGGATGCGATTTTTTCTGGGTCTGGTGTGACACGGAGGGTTTTTTGTCCAGTATAAGTAACAAAACCGGGTTTGCCACCTGTTGGTTTGTTGAGTTTTTTGACTTCTATCATATCAACCTGCACCAGATTTGACAGACGTCCCTTGGAGAAGTAGGCAGCTAGCTCCGCTGCATCTGTCTTAACTTCGTCAGAAGGATTAAGATTTCCTGAGATGACGACGTGGCTTCCTGGAATGTCTTTGGCATGAAACCAAAGTTCTTCCTTGCGAGCCATTTTAAAGGTTAGTTCTTCATTTTGCAAGTTGTTTCGTCCGACATAGATGATGGTCTTGCCATCGCTCGCCAGATACTGTTCTGGTTTTTTGCGTTTCTGGATTTTTTCGCGTTGGCGTCTTCTAATAAAGCCAGTTTGGATCAATTCTTCACGGATTTCAGCGATTTCTTCCAGTCCAGCTTGGTTGAGAACGGTCTCCACACTTTCCAGATAGAGAATGGTTGCCTTGGTTTCTTCAATCAGTTCAGTCAGGTATTTGACAGCTTCTTTAAGTTTCTGGTAACGTTTAAAATAGCGTTGAGCATTCTGACTGGGAGTCAGGGCCTTATCAAGAGCAATGGTGATAGGTTGATTGGTGTAGTAGTTGTCCAAGGTAACCTGATCTTGGTCATTAGGTACTTGATGAAGGAAGGTTGTCAACAATTCCCCTTTTTGGCGAAACTCCTCAGCATTGTCTGTCGCCAGTAATTCTTTTTCTTGTTTTTTGAGTTTGTGGCGATTTTTCTGAAGTTCATTTTCAGCACGTCGAATCAGTTCACTGGCTTGCTGTTTGACACGGTCGCGCTCGGCTTTATCCTTATAATAGGTGTCCAGCAAGTCAGAAAGACTGGAAAAAGGCTCTCCTACACGATTCGCAAAAGGAACTGGGCTGAAAGAAGTCTCTGTCAAAAATGGTTTGCTTGCTTGACTGAAAAAGTTACGGAAAGTGGAAAGTTTTTCACTAACCAGTATGCTTTCCAATTCATTTGCCGTATCGCGTCCTAGACCTTGAAAGAGGCTTTGAAGATTTTTAGCTTTTAATTCCTGTGTTTGCAGGATTTCAAAGAGTTTCTCATCCTTGACTGTAAAAGGATTGAGAGAATCGGTACTTGGTGGAGCGATATAGGTCGATCCAGGAAGCAGGGTGCGGTAGCTATTTTGTGAAAAGCCGAGATGTTTAATAACTTCGAGAATCTTATGGCTACTTTTATCCACGAGGAGAATATTGCTGTGTTTGCCCATGATCTCGATAATCAGTGTAGCCTGGATATGATCTCCAATCTCGTTTTTATTGGAAACGGTAATCTCCACGATGCGGTCATTTTCGATTTGCTCGATGGACTCAATTACGGCGCCCTGCAAATACTTTCTCAAAACCATGATAAAAGTAGAAGGTTGGGCTGGATTTTCAAAGGTCGTTTGGGTCAGCTGAATGCGTCCAAAAACGGGATGAGCTGAAAGGAGTAGGCGATGAGTTTGGCGATTGCTGCGGATTTGCAAGACCAATTCTTGTTCAAAAGGTTGATTGATTTTCTGGATGCGACCATTGACTAACTCTCTTCGCAACTCCTCAATCATGTGGTGTAAAAAAAATCCGTCAAATGACATCGTTCTCTCCTTGTGATTGTATTCCATAGTATTATATCAAAAAGGTAGAATAAAATCATGGAAATATGGTATAATAAAGCCAAGTAAAGAGAATCGAGAAGTACATGTATATTGAAATGGTGGATGAAACTGGTCAAGTTTCACAAGAAATCTTGCAACAAACCCAAGAGATTTTGGAATTTGCTGCCCAAAAAATAGGAAAAGAAGACAAGGAGATGGCAGTTACTTTTGTGACCAACGAGCGTAGCCACGAACTCAATCTTGAGTATCGTGATACCGATCGTCCGACGGATGTCATCAGCCTTGAGTATAAACCTGAATTGGACATTACTTTTGACGAGGAAGATCTGCTTGAAAATCCTGAATTAGCAGAAATGATGTCTGAGTTTGATGCCTATATTGGGGAACTTTTCATCTCTATCGATAAGGCGCATGAGCAGGCTGAGGATTACGGTCACAGCTTTGAGCGTGAGATGGGCTTCTTGGCAGTACACGGCTTTTTACATATCAACGGCTACGATCACTACACTCCGGAAGAAGAAGCGGAGATGTTCGGTTTACAAGAAGAAATTTTAACAGCCTATGGACTCACAAGACAATAAACGAAAATGGAAAAACCGTGACCTTGTATCTAGTTTAGAATTTGCCCTGACAGGAATTCTGACTGCCATCAAGGAAGAACGCAATATGCGAAAACATGCAGTGACGGCTCTAGTAGTTATCCTTGCAGGTTTTGTTTTTCAGGTATCACGGATCGAATGGCTCTTTCTCCTAATGAGCATTTTCTTGGTAGTAGCATTTGAAATTATTAACTCTGCTATTGAAAATGTGGTGGATCTAGCCAGTCACTATCACTTTTCTATGTTGGCAAAGAAAGCCAAGGACATGGCGGCAGGAGCCGTGCTGGTGGTCTCTCTTTTTGCTGCAGTGACAGGTGCACTTATCTTTCTCCCACGCATTTGGGATATACTATTTTAATCACTAAGAGGAAATTATGACATTTAAATCAGGCTTTGTAGCCATTTTAGGACGTCCCAATGTTGGGAAGTCAACGTTTTTGAATCACGTCATGGGGCAAAAGATTGCTATCATGAGTGATAAGGCGCAAACAACGCGCAATAAAATCATGGGGATTTACACCACGGATAAGGAACAAATCGTCTTTATCGATACACCGGGAATTCACAAGCCTAAGACGGCTCTTGGAGATTTCATGGTGGAATCTGCCTATAGTACTCTGCGTGAAGTGGATACTGTTCTATTCATGGTGCCAGCTGATGAGCCACGTGGTAAGGGCGACGATATGATTATCGAGCGTCTTAAAGCTGCCAAGGTTCCAGTGATTCTGGTGGTGAACAAAATTGACAAGGTTCATCCAGACCAACTTCTGGCTCAGATTGATGACTTCCGTAATCAAATGGACTTTAAGGAGATTGTCCCTATCTCAGCCCTTCAGGGAAATAACGTTTCTCGTCTAATTGACATCCTTAGCGAAAATCTTGAGGAAGGTTTCCAGTATTTCCCAGCTGATCAAATCACAGATCATCCTGAGCGTTTTTTGGTTTCTGAAATGATCCGTGAGAAAGTCTTGCACCTAACGCGAGAAGAGATTCCTCACTCAGTTGCAGTGGTAGTTGACTCCATGAAGCGTGACGAAGAGACAGACAAGGTTCATATCCGTGCAACCATCATGGTCGAGCGTGATAGTCAAAAAGGTATTATCATCGGTAAAGGTGGCGCCATGCTCAAGAAAATTGGGACCATGGCTCGTCGTGATATCGAACTCATGCTAGGGGACAAGGTTTTCCTAGAAACTTGGGTCAAGGTCAAGAAAAACTGGCGTGATAAAAAGCTAGATTTGGCTGACTTTGGCTATAATGAAAAAGAATACTAAGTAGAGGTGGGCTCATGCCTGCTTCTTGTTTTTACAGAAGGAGGATTTATGCCTGAATTACCTGAGGTTGAAACCGTTCGTCGTGGCTTAGAGAAATTAATTTTGGGAAAGAAGATTTCGAGTGTAGAGATTCGTTATCCCAAGATGGTCAAGACAGATTTGGACGAGTTTCAAAAGGAAGTGCCTGGTCAAGTTGTTGTGTCAATGGGACGTCGTGGAAAATATTTGCTTTTTTACCTAACAGACAAGGTCTTGATTTCCCATCTGCGGATGGAGGGCAAGTATTTTTACTATCCAGACCAGGTTCCTGAACGCAAGCATGCCCATATTTTCATTCGGTTTGAAGATGGAGGCACGCTTGTTTATGAGGATGTACGCAAGTTTGGTACCATAGAACTGTTGACACCCGACCTATTAGAAGCCTACTTTGTTTCTAAAAAACTAGGGCCTGAGCCAATAGAGCAGGACTTTGATTTGCAGTCCTTCCAAGCTGCTCTAGCCAAGTCTAAAAAGCCTATCAAATCCCACCTCCTAGACCAAACCTTGGTCGCTGGTCTTGGAAATATCTATGTGGATGAGGTTCTCTGGCGAGCTCAGGTTCATCCAGCTAGATCTTCCCAAACTTTGACAGCAGAGGAAGCGTCAGCTATTCATGACCAGACCATTGCTGTTTTGGGACAGGCGGTCGAAAAGGGTGGTTCCACCATTAGAACCTATACCAATGCCTTTGGGGAAGATGGAACCATGCAGGATTTTCATCAGGTCTATGATAAGACTGGTCAAGCATGTTCACGCTGTGGCAACATCATTGAGAAATTCCAGCTCGGTGGAAGGGGAACTCATTTTTGTCCTCAGTGTCAAAGGAGGGGCTGATGGGAAAAATCATCGGAATCACAGGAGGAATTGCCTCTGGTAAATCAACTGTGACAAATTTTCTAAGAGAAAAAGGCTTCCAAGTGGTGGATGCCGATGCAGTCGTCCATGATCTACAAAAACCTGGGGGTCGTCTTTATCAGGTTTTAGTCCAGCATTTTGGACAGGAAATTCTCTTAGAAAATGGAGAACTCAATCGTCCTCTCCTAGCTAGTCTCATCTTTTCAAATCCTGAGGAGCGGGAATGGTCTAAGCAAACACAAGGAGAGATTATTCGTGAGGAACTGGCAGCATTGCGAGACCAGTTAGCTCAGACAGAAGCTATCTTTTTCATGGATATTCCCCTGCTTTTTGAACAGGACTATGCCAACTGGTTTGATGAAACGTGGCTGGTTTATGTGGACCATGATATCCAATTAGAACGTTTCATGAAACGGGATCATCTTTCTAAGGAAGTAGCAGAGTCTCGTTTGGCCGCCCAGTGGTCTTTAGAAGAAAAGAAGAAATTGGCGAGTCATATATTAGATAATAATGGCAGTCGTAATCAGCTTGCTAGTCAAGTAGTGAAGTTACTTGAAGGAGGCGATAGCTGTGCAAGAGATTAGTTGGAAAGAGAATCTTCGTGTTGCCTGGTTCGGTAGTTTTCTAACGGGCGCCAGCATTTCCTTGGTCGTTCCTTTCATGCCTATCTTTATAGAGCAGTTGGGAATTGAAGGAGACCAAGTTGCTTTCTATGCTGGTTTAGCCATCTCGGTTTCGGCTGTTTCAGCAGCTCTAGTTTCTCCCATCTGGGGTATTCTTGCTGACAAATATGGACGAAAGCCCATGATGATTCGAGCAGGCCTTGCCATGACCATTACTATGGGAGGTTTGGCCTTTGTGCCGAATATCTATTGGCTAATCTTTCTTAGATTACTAAATGGTGTATTTACAGGTTTCGTTCCAAATGCGACGGCTTTAATAGCCAGTCAAGTTCCTAAGGATAAGTCTGGATATGCTTTGGGGACTTTATCAACGGGAGTAGTAGCTGGAACCCTAACGGGCCCCTTTGTTGGGGGCCTGGTTGCTGAAATTTTTGGTATTCGAAATGTTTTTCTGCTGATTGGTGGCTTCTTGTTTTTAGCTGCACTCTTAACCATTTTCTTTATCAAGGAGGATTTTCAGCCAATAGCTAAGGAGAAAGCAATACCAACAAAGGAATTATTTGCTTCAATCAAGCACTCTCATCTTTTGATTAGTTTATTTTTGACTACCTTTGTCATACAATTTTCAGCTCAATCCATTGGACCCATTCTGGCTCTCTATGTGCGGGACTTAGGGCAGAACGAAAATCTCCTCTTCGTCTCAGGCTTGATTGTATCTAGTATGGGATTTTCTAGTATGATGAGCGCTGGAGTGATGGGAAAGCTTGGTGATAAGCTAGGGAATCATCGACTTCTGATAGTGGCACAGATGTATTCAGTCATCATCTACCTTCTTTGTGCCAGTGCGACCAGTCCTCTTGAACTTGGTTTGTATCGTTTTCTCTTTGGTTTAGGAACGGGCGCTCTGATACCTGGTATCAATGCCTTGCTTAGTAAAATGACTCCCAAAGCTGGCATTTCAAGGATTTTTGCCTTTAACCAAGTCTTTTTCTACCTTGGAGGTGTTGTTGGCCCTATGACTGGTTCAGCAGTCGCGGGGCAATATGGCTACAACTCTGTTTTTTATGCGACGGCTGCCTGTGTGGCTTTCAGTTGTTTATGTAACTTAATTCAATTTAGATCATTATTAAAAGTAAAGGAAATCTCGTGCGAGTAAAAATTAATCTCAAATGCTCCTCTTGTGGTAGCATCAATTATCTAACTAGTAAGAACTCAAAAACCCATCCAAACAAGATTGAAGTTCTAAAATATTGTCCAAAGGAAAGAAAAGTAACTTTACATCTTGAATCTAAGTAGAATTTATGGTAAAATAATAGGGATTTTAAGGAGTTTGATATGTATAACCTATTATTAACCATTTTATTAGTATTATCTGTTGTGATTGTGATTGCGATTTTCATGCAACCAACCAAGAACCAATCCAGCAATGTATTTGATGCCAGCTCAGGTGATTTGTTTGAACGTAGTAAAGCGCGTGGTTTTGAAGCTGTGATGCAACGTTTGACAGGTATTTTAGTCTTTTTCTGGCTAGCCATTGCCTTAGCATTGACGGTATTATCAAGTAGATAAGAAATGGGCAGGACTAGGTCTTTGCCTATTTTTATTTTTATACTCTTCAAAAATCAAATTCAAACCACGTCAGCGTCGTCTTGTCGTACTCCAGTACTGCCTGCGCCTAGCTTTCTAGTTTGCTCTTTGATTTTTATTGAGTATTAAATGATGTTTGAGAAGGTCTTACAGTTAAAGAAAATTAAAAAATCTAGAAAGAAAACATGAAAGATAAAATTAAAGAATATTTGCAAGAGAAGGGGCGAGTGACGGTAAATGACCTAGCTCAGGTTCTCGGAAAGGATGGATCCAAGGATTTCCGTGAGTTGATTAAAACCCTGTCTCTGATGGAAAGAAAGCACCAGATCCGTTTTGAAGATGATGGTAGTTTATGTCTGGACCAGAAGAAGAAACATGAAATCACCCTAAAAGGGGTTTTTCATGCCCATAAAAATGGCTTTGGCTTTGTCAGTCTAGAAGGAGAAGAGGACGACCTTTTTGTAGGAAAAAATGATGTCAACTATGCCATTGATGGTGATACCGTAGAGGTGGTCATCAAGAAAGTCGCTGACCGCAACAAGGGAACTGCTGCAGAAGCTAAAATTATCGATATCCTAGAGCATAGCCTGACGACAGTTGTCGGGCAAATCGTTCTGGATCAGGAAAAGCCCAAGTATGCGGGCTACATCCGTTCAAAAAATCAGAAAATCAGCCAACCGATCTATGTGAAGAAACCAGCTATCAAGTTGGAAGGGACAGAGGTTCTCAAGGTCTTTATCGATAAATACCCAAGTAAGAAACATGATTTCTTTGTTGCTAGTGTCCTTGATGTGGTGGGGCACTCGACTGATGCTGGGATTGACGTTCTTGAAGTCTTGGAATCCATGGATATTGTTTCAGAATTTCCAGAAGCTGTTCTCAAGGAGGCAGAAAGTGTACCAGAAGCTCCGTCTCAAAAGGATATGGAAGGGCGTCTTGATTTAAGAGATGAGCTTACCTTTACCATTGACGGTGCGGATGCCAAGGACTTGGACGACGCAGTACACATCAAGCCTTTGAAAAATGGCAATCTAGAACTCGGAGTTCACATCGCAGATGTTTCCTACTATGTGACCGAGGGTTCTGCCCTCGACAAGGAAGCCCTTAACCGCGCGACTTCTGTCTACGTGACAGACCGTGTGGTACCAATGCTTCCTGAACGATTGTCAAATGGCATCTGCTCTCTCAATCCTCAAGTAGATCGCTTGACCCAGTCTGCTATTATGGAAATTGATAAACATGGTCGTGTGGTTAATTACACCATTACCCAAACAGTTATCAAGACAAGCTTTCGTATGACCTATAGCGCTGTCAATGACATCCTAGCTGGCGATGAAGAAAAGAGACAAGAGTTTAAGAAAATTGTTCCTAGTATTGAGCTCATGGCCAAGCTTCACGAAACGCTAGAAAGCATGCGTGAGAAACGTGGTGCCCTTAATTTTGATACCAGTGAAGCTAAGATTTTGGTGGATAAAAAAGGCAAGCCTGTGGACATTGTCCTTCGTCAACGCGGCGTTGCTGAGCGGATGATTGAGTCCTTCATGCTGATTGCCAACGAGACGGTTGCCGAGCACTTCAGCAAGTTGGATCTACCTTTCATCTATCGAATTCACGAGGAGCCCAAGGCTGAAAAAGTTCAGAAGTTTATTGATTACGCTTCGAGCTTTGGTTTGCGAATTTATGGAACTGCCAGTGAAATTAGCCAGGAAGCGCTTCAAGACATCATGCGTGCTGTTGAGGGAGAACCCTATGCGGATGTATTGTCCATGATGCTTCTCCGTTCTATGCAACAAGCTCGCTATTCTGAGCACAATCACGGTCACTATGGACTTGCTGCCGACTATTACACTCACTTTACCAGTCCGATTCGCCGTTATCCAGACCTCCTTGTCCACCGTATGATTCGGGATTATGGTCGTTCCAAGGAAATAGCAGAGCATTTTGAACAAGTGATTCCAGAGATTGCAACCCAGTCTTCCAACCGTGAACGTCGTGCCATCGAGGCAGAGCGTGAAGTCGAAGCCATGAAAAAGGCTGAGTACATGGAAGAATACGTGGGTGAAGAGTACGACGCAGTTGTATCCAGCATTGTCAAGTTCGGTCTCTTTGTCGAATTGCCGAATACAGTTGAAGGCTTGATTCACATTACCAATTTGCCTGAATTTTATCATTTCAACGAGCGTGATTTGACTCTTCGTGGAGAGAAATCAGGAATAACTTTCCGTGTGGGACAGCAGATTCGTATTCGAGTTGAAAGAGCCGATAAGATGACAGGTGAGATTGATTTCTCTTATATTCCAAGTGAGTTTGATGTCATCGAAAAAGGCTTGAAACAAGCTGGTCGAAAAGACAGAGGGCGTGGTTCAAGTCGTCGTTCAGATAAGAAGGAAGACAAGAGAAAATCAGGACGCTCAAATGATAAGCAAAAGCATTCACAAAAAGATAAAAAGAAAAAAGGCAAGAAACCATTTTACAAAGAAGTAGTTAAGAAAGGAGCCAAACATGG
Organism: Streptococcus oralis; assembly: GCF_001588645.1. Lineage (GTDB taxonomy): Bacteria > Bacillota > Bacilli > Lactobacillales > Streptococcaceae > Streptococcus > Streptococcus oralis_AB. Next base: position 156,291 of record NZ_LAYF01000013.1, read on the forward strand.
CAAAGGGCGAGGGAAAGGTCGTCGCACAAAATAAAAAAGCGCACCACGACTATACAATCGTAGATACGCTTGAAGCAGGAATGGTGCTGACAGGAACGGAAATCAAGAGCGTTCGAGCTGCTCGAATCAATCTCAAGGACGGCTTTGCCCAAGTAAAAAATGGGGAAGTCTGGTTGAGCAACGTTCATATCGCCCCTTACGAAGAGGGCAATATCTGGAACCAGGAACCTGAACGCCGTCGCAAACTTCTACTCCATAAGAAGCAAATTCAAAAATTGGAACAAGAGACTAAAGGGACAGGAATGACCCTTGTACCCCTCAAAGTCTATATCAAAGATGGCTACGCTAAGCTTATTTTAGGACTTGCAAAAGGGAAACATGACTATGACAAACGGGAGTCGATCAAGCGACGTGAACAAAACCGCGACATCGCGCGTGTGATGAAAGCTGTCAACCAGCGATAAGAAGAGGAAGTAAAATGGAAAAATTAATTGCCTATAAACGGATGCCCTTGTGGAATAAACAGACCATGCCTGAAGCTGTTCAGCAAAAGCACAATACTAAAGTCGGCACTTGGGGAAAAATTACTGTCTTGAAAGGGGCACTCAAGTTTATTGAGTTGACTGAAGATGGTGAGGTTCTTGCTGAGCACCTCTTTGAGGCAGGAGCAGATAACCCCATGGCGCAACCACAAGCCTGGCACCGAGTAGAGGCCGCAACAGACGATGTAGAGTGGTACTTGGAGTTTTATTGTAAACCTGAGGATTATTTCCCTAAGAAATACAATACCAATCCAGTCCATTCGGAAGTCTTAGAAGCTATGCAAACGGTGAAACCTGGAAGAGCCTTGGATTTGGGTTGTGGTCAAGGACGTAACTCTCTCTTTCTCGCACAGAATGGTTTTGATGTGACAGCTGTTGATCAAAATGAATTGTCCCTTGAAATCTTGCAAAGCATCGTAGAGCAAGAGGATCTAGAAATGCCTGTAGGACTATACGATATCAATTCAGCCAGCATTAGCCGAGACTATGATTTTATCGTATCGACAGTTGTTCTCATGTTTCTTCAAGCGGACCGCATTCCAGCTATTATCCAAAATATGCAGGAGCACACCACGGTCGGTGGTTACAATCTTATCGTCTGTGCCATGGATACAGAGGATTATCCTTGCTCGGTTAATTTCCCATTCACTTTTAAAGAAGGGGAGTTGGCGGACTACTACAAGGATTGGGAATTGGTCAAGTATAATGAAAACCCAGGACATCTGCACCGTCGTGATGAAAATGGTAATCGCATTCAACTCCGATTTGCGACCATGTTAGCTAAAAAAGTAAAATAAACATACATGAAGGTCGGGAAAAAAGAAGGGGTATCAAATAGAAAAATTGCTTCTTTACTTGGAAAAGAGCTCTTTAAACTGTCCATACTGAAATCAAACGTGAGACAGTCCTATTGATTTCAAATAAAAGCGCTGAGTCTGTCAATCAGGCTCTAAAATTCATCTTAAAACAGCATTAAATTCTTTCCATCACGACAGATAATTGAACAGGATTCAACCACTTGTCTAATGTGTTTTCTAAGGAGCATATCTATTATCCACACCCCTATGCTTCTTGGTTAAGGGGAACTAATGAAGATCACAACAGGCTCATTCGTAGATGGTTACCTAAAGGAACTAATAAAGCGACTCCTAAAGAAGTCGCCTTCCTCGAAAATTGGATCAACAACTATTCTAAAAAATGCTTGTACTACAAGTCGCTCAGAGAAATTCTTCTTAATGGCTAACTTGAACTGAACAATTTGATTTGTTCTTAAATTGCTGACAAAAAATGAAAGCGCTTGACAAAATGGTTGTATTGGTTGTAAAATATGAATGATGTGAGAAGTTTTGTTTTAAATATACGGAACTGAAATGTCGATATAAAAGGAGATGAATATGAAACAAAAATATAAGTTAAATGTAGATGAACGTAGAAGAAGGTTTAGTCTCAGAAGAGTTTCAGGAATTGGGGTAGTGTCTGCTGTGATTGGGATTATTGGCTTTTCTTCACTTCTTATTGAAACAGTTTCAGCTACTGAAACAGATATTACAGTAAACTATAAATATGCTACTATGGATGAGCTAACAGAAATAGAGAAAAAACTTATTGTAAACGAGTTACCAAAGGATCTTGTAGATGGTTCAGATTTGTTTGTTATCTATCGTAGAGATACTACAAATAATATTTTACCAGATACTGGAAGTAATGCATTGTCCTTGGCTTCTATTATTGGAACAGGTCTACTGTTGGTTGCTTATATCATAAAAAAATCTGGTAACTCAGATAAGAAGATTGTCAAGAGTATTTTGTCAATCTCTTTGGTTGGAGGAGCTTTGACGGTAACAACTGTATCTGCTTTGACTGTTGCTACTTTATCTAACTATAACCATACCGAAATGATAACAGTAGGTACAACTCTCCCAGATGGTAAAGTGAATATTTCTGGATATCGGTTTGTAGGTTACATTGATGGAAAAGATCTAGATATGAATCCAACTACACCTGCAACTTCACTTCCAGCAAAGGAAAATAAAATTCAGGATACTATTGTTCCAACGGATAATTCTGGGAAAGATGCTATTGATGATGGTAGTAGTGGTAAAGTGGAGCCTATTAAACCAATAATGCCACCAAAAGAAGATGAACCAGTTAAGCCTGTAGACCCTAAAGTTATTGATAAAATTATTAAAGTGGATGATTCTGGGAAAACTTTAGAAGATGTCATTGGTTATATAAAAGTTAGCACGAGTCAACCTGTTGAAACACGAGAAGTTCAGAATGGTCAGCCAGTTATAATTCGAACTGTAACTGAAGTTTACAAGAAAGATACTGTATATGAAGAAAAAACAACTGCTGACATTCTTAAGGGAACAAATGTTGTCATCCCATCTACATTAGTGGAAATATTGTCTGAGGAAGTTGTGGAAGATGAGACGCCAGCTAAAACTACCCCAACCCCTGCTAAACAAACAGTTGAAAAAAATTCAGAAATTGAAAATCTAGGAACAGCACCTTCAACAGAATCATCAGTAAGAGAGGATAAAAAAGAAGAAATTCCAGCTCCAGTTGAGACTTCAAGCTCTAGCTTGGAAACTATTGCAGAGTCCACAATAGTTAAAGCCAAAAAAGTTATTCGTACTATACGCTCTACAGAAGACATTCCGTTTGAAGTGGTTGTTAAGAAGGATAGCTCTTTAGCTGAAGGTGAGACTAAGGTAGAAACAGAAGGGAAACTTGGGAAGAAAGTTTCTACTAAAAAGATTACCCTAGTGGATAATGTAGAAACTGTACAGGAAACAATCTCAGAAACAAGAGAAGAACCTCAAAATAAAGTTCTTCTGATTGGAACGAAGAAAATAGGAACTCAACCAAACATTAGTGAAGTAGCACCAAGTGCGAACTCAGCTGAGAATCTTGCTACTGATTCCAAAGCTACAACACAAAAAATTCCTAACCCAAGTTACTATACAGTCGAGGTTACTGAATCTGAAAATAAAACAGTCGTCACTGACCGTGAAAAAGTTCGTGAGTTAGTAAAAAATAGAACACCGTTTCTAAATCTTGCTTCACCAGATGAAGGAAAGTTGCTTCAGATCAAGACGATAGAAGTCTATGATAATACAATGCTTGAAGGTCAGCGACAATTACGAGATATTCAAGCTAGTTATGTGACGGTAAATGTTAAGAAAAAACGGGTTCTAAGTAACAAAGAACAACAAACGGAATTAGTAATTAGCAAAGATATACCATTAATTACTAAAGTTTATCATATAGGTACCCCCAAAAATGGGTTGTCTAGGAAAGATGTAGTTGTTTCAGGACACGCATACGATAGTAACAATAATGCACTTGAAGAAAAATCTATATCAGTTTATAAAGATAATAAATTAATTACTGAAGTTAATACTGATTTTGATGGCTATATGTTTGCTCATTTAATCTCTAATCAATCTTATACTTTAAAATCTAAAGACTTCGAAGCTAAAGTCACTGCTCTATCTTATGGTGATCCGATAATTGAAAATATAAAGGGACGTTTTGAATTAGGAAGAAAATATTCAGATGATATGGTGGACTATCATCTAAAAGGCAAGGTAATTTACGTTAATGACGGTCAATATCAGAGCGAAAGTGACGATGGGAAAAAATTAGTACTGTCTAAAGAAATTAATGCCAGAGCAGGTGATATTCTTGTGGTCCCACCATCTAAGATTTATGAGACTTCAAAAGCTATCAAAATCAAATCAATTAGAACTATTAATAATCAATCAGTTATTGAATATAGTGTTCCATCATTGTACGAGGTTGTACAAAATATCAACACAAAAGCTTGGTCATCTAATATTAGTAGTGCTACTTTTATTCCAGCTAAAGGAGTCACTGTAAAAAAAGAATCAAATACAGATACAAGTCTATTTAGAAGTGTCACTCTTGAAGGATCTTTTTCATCATCAGTCTCATTGTCTGGTAAGAGAAATGATGATAAAAGCATCAAAGGAACGCTATCATTTAATATTGAAGGTAAGGTTTGGTCAGAGGCTGTTGATTTAAATTTCTGGACTCCTAAACTAGATTTTATGAATTTTGATATCAATAATGAATTGAGTTTTACCACAGAAGGTTCTTTAGAATTTAGTGCATCAGAAGAAATAGAGATTCCATTGGGAGAATTGATTTTACCTACACCGGTTACGGGAGTGACAGTACATATCCCTATAAGTCTTAAAACAACTGTTGAAGGGAGTTTAACTGTTTCGGTATCAAGTACATATTCAATTCAAAATTCAATAAAGTTACAAAATTGGGTTCCTGAATTTAAGCGTGCTGTCCATCATACAATGAAAGTGGGAGAAGTAAAAGCTAAAGCTACAGTCCAAAGTGGTCCAGAAATAAAAGTAAAACCCAAAATATTAGGAATAGATACAGTTTCTATTTCTGCTAATGCAGGGTTAGGAATAGAATCTTCGTATTCGAGAACAAGCCTTTCAGTGGAGGATAAGAAAGATCTAATTACTGGAAAAAATGATAAACTTATTACATCAACTATTTCTATAAATGATAAAAAAATTTCCATCGAAGAGTTTGGTTATCTAACCTTAAAGGCTGAATTAGAAATTTTGAAGCAAGCTAAAACTCTGGGATTTAATCTCGAAGGATTCAAGGAATTAAATTATGAATTAACCTTATTTGATGGTAAATTAATATATAAAAAATATGAGCTTGATTTAGGAAATGATTATAAGGTTGAACTAGTTCGCAATCCAGAAGAATTATTTGAAAAACTAACTAAACCATTCATCTTTACTAGTGGTGCCGGAGGATGGTACACAGGAATGTCCATTTCCAAAGATGGTAGTGTCAAAGGAACTTTCCTTGATATGAATCGTGGAGTTACTGGTTCAAATTATCCAAATGGTCAAATGTATCTTTCTAAATTTACAGGTAAATTTAAAAATCTAGTTAAAGTTAATGACTATGAATACAAGATGACTTTAGCTGATTTGGACTATCCTAAGGCGGGAGAAACAAAGATTGTTAATGGTGTGAAAATTGATACAACTGAACCTTATGGAATAGCAAATGCGAAATCTCCTGGAAAAGAATTTATTCTTTATTTACCAGGTCGTCCAGTTAAAGATTTACCAAAAGAAGTTGGTGACTGGATTTATGATTTCAAAAAACGAATGCCGGAGAAGTTAACAAGAGCGGTAATTTTTAATAAAGATAAAGGTTGGGCATTTGTAGAAAGTAATGAGCCGATAAGTAAAGTGCCTGTTGATGATGAACTTGCTATTAAAGAAATTATTTACAATGGTCATGTTTATCAATTTTCTAAACTGGTAAAATCTAAAGCTGTTATGAACGCTGACTCTTTGTATGTGCGCCAGTTTAACCCAGGTGAATTAATAGATTATTACAATACATATAAAGGGGATAAAACCTATCAACTGGAAGATGTTATTAAGGCTTTATTACCCACGCCTGCTAAAAAACTAAGTGTACCTTTGAAGTATTATACCGAGAAACAATGGCGTAAATTAGCTAATGATAAAAAATCTTGGGTAGAATGGTTTTATTCACAAGCAGATAAAGCTTTCTATGAAGTTGCCAAAGGTGGGCGAGGAGGATATGCTTCTCCGCTACATATTGAACCAAGTAACAAATGGGTAGTGTCTGATAATGGCATTGAAGTAAAAACTTATCTTAATGATGGGGTTGCTACACCTTATCAGAAATACCTATTGAAGAAAAATAATAAGAAGTATGATGGTGGAATAAATAAAACGCCATACTATATTTCTAAGGTTACCAGATTATAAGTCTCTTTTCTATCATTTGTCAAATCTATCAAGGCTTTAAAAAATAATGAGATAAGACAGTAACTATTCAAGGTTACTGTCTTATTTTAATGCTTGTTTGAATATAAAAAATTTCATATTTTACGAATAGATGATATAGAAGGATTGACAGATATACGCATTATGAGTATAATTAAAACTAGAAAGGTGACTATAAATGCCCATTACAGGTAAGGAAATGGTAAAATTAGCTCTTGCAAATGGATGGATTGAAGTTCGTAAGAGGGGAAGTCATCATCATTTTAAGAAAGAAGGAGTTCCCTATCTTGTCACTATTCCAGTCCATGGTAATGATGATCTGGGAAGAGGTTTAGAGAGAAAGATATTAAAGGATTTGGGCCTGTAGTAGATTTGGAACAATGGAGGTGTGTTATGCTAAAGTCTTATCCAGCTATTTTTCATAGAGAAGGCACTAGATATTGGGTTGAATTTCCCGAATTTGGAGGCGGGACTGAGGGAGCAACGATTGAACTTGCCATGAAAAATGCTCATGAAATGCTCGAAAGTGTCTTAGCTTCTTATATTGACGAGGGACTAGCCCTACCTAAACCCAGTGATATTTCTCAGTTGCAAGCTCCTGATGGTTTTGTAACTTTGATTCAAGTAAATCCTCTGCCTTTTGTAAAAAATAATAAGGCGATTCGGAAGAATGTTACAGTTCCAGAGTGGTTGGTCAGATTAGCAGATCGAGAGAAAGTGAACTATTCTGAAGTGTTGACGCAAGCTTTAGAAAGTCGCTTGCAGCTGTAAGCTCATAAAATGATGAAGGTTGGGAATAACCCAGCCTTTTTCTTATTCTTTTCGAATAAAGTAGAAAAGGGGGTATAAATGTTTTTAGCCAGAGATGAAAAAGGAAGCTTAGTCAATGCCTTGGAGGATAAATTAGTTAAACAAAGCTATACTTGTCCAGCTTGTGGAGCTTTGGTTCGATTAAGAAAAGGGAAGAACCTACGGACGCATTTTGCCCATGTATCGCTCAAACAGTGTGATTTTTACTACGAAAATGAGAGTCTAGAGCATCTGGAAAATAAGGTTGCCCTTTTTAATTGGGCGATGAAAAATGACAAGGCCGAGCTTGAATGTCCCATTCCTCAACTAAAACAAATTGCAGATATTTTAGTCAATAAACAGCTTGCCTTAGAAGTTCAGTGTAGTCCTATTTCTCGCCAACTTTTGGAGGAAAGAAGCTTGGGCTATCGAAAAAATGGCTACCAAGTACTTTGGCTAGTCGGTCAAAAACTTTGGTTAAAGGAACGTTTGACTCAGCTCCAAAGAGACTTGCTTTCCTTTAGTCAAAATATGGGCTTTCATCTATGGGAATTAGATCAGCAAAGGGACATACTACGCTTGAAATACATGATCCATCAAGATTTAAAGGGGAATCTTTATTATCAAATAAGGGAGTTTCCTTATGGGCAAGGCAATCTCATTGAGATTTTACGGCTTCCCTATCAGAAGCAAAGAATAGCAAGTATGGATGTATCACAAGATGAAACAATTTGCGCCTATATTCGCCAACAACTCTATTATAAAAATCCTTACTGGATGAAGAAGCAGGAGGAGGCTTATCAAAAAGGGGACAATTTATTAAACCGTCAACTAGACGACTGGTATCCCCAGGTCAGACCGATAGAATCGGGTGATTTTTTGCAGATTGAAACGGATCTGACTAGCTATTATAGAAATTTTCAGGCTTACTATCAAAATAATCCGAAAAATAATCGCCAAAAGCTCTATCCACCAGCCTTTTATCACTTATATTTCTCAAAAAATGTGGTAAAATAGAAAGGATGGAGGAATCTTATGGTATTACAACGACATGAAATAAATGAAAAAGATACATGGGATCTTTCAACAATCTACCCAACAGACCAGGCTTGGGAAGAAGCCTTGAAAGATTTAACTGAAAAAGTACAAACAGCTGCCCAGTATGAGGGACATCTCTTGGACAGCGCAGACAGTTTGCTTGAGATTACAGAATTCTCACTTGACTTGGAACGCCAAGTTGAAAAGCTTTATGTCTATGCGCATATGAAAAATGACCAGGACACGCGTGAAGCCAAGTATCAAGAGTACTATGCTAAGGCAATGACCCTATACAGTCAGTTAGAACAAGCCTTTTCATTCTATGAACCTGAGTTTATGGAGATTAGTGAGGAGCAGTATGCGGCCTTCCTAGAAGCTCAACCAAAACTCCAAGTTTACAAGCACTTTTTTGACAAGCTCTTGCAAAAGAAAGACCATGTTCTTTCGCAACGTGAGGAAGAATTACTTGCTGGAGCAGGAGAAATCTTTGGCGCTGCTAGTGAAACTTTCGCTATTTTGGACAATGCGGATATTAGCTTCCCATACGTGCTTGATGACGAAGGCAAGGAAGTGCAACTTTCACACGGTACTTACATCCGTTTGATGGAGTCTAAAAACCGTGAAGTGCGTCGTGGTGCCTATGAAGCCCTTTATTCGACATATGAGCAATTCCAACACACTTATGCTAAGACCTTGCAGGCAAATGTTAAGGTGCAAAACTACCGTGCCAAAGTTCGGAACTATAAGAGTGCTCGCCATGCAGCACTCGCAGCAAACTTTGTTCCAGAAAGTGTCTATGACAATCTAGTAGCAGCAGTTCGCAAGCATTTGCCACTCTTGCATCGTTACCTTAACCTTCGTTCTAAAATCTTGGGGATTTCCGACCTCAAGATGTACGATGTCTACACACCGCTATCTTCAGTAGATTATAGCTTTACCTACGAAGAAGCCTTGAAAAAGGCAGAAGAGGCCTTGGCGGTCTTGGGTGACGACTACTTGAGCCGTGTCAAACGTGCCTTCAGTGAGCGTTGGATTGATGTCTATGAAAACCAAGGCAAGCGTTCTGGTGCCTACTCTGGTGGTTCTTATGATACAAATGCCTTCATGCTTCTCAACTGGCAGGACAATCTAGATAATCTCTTTACCCTTGTCCATGAGACAGGTCACAGTATGCACTCAAGCTATACTCGTGAAACCCAACCTTATGTTTACGGAGATTATTCTATCTTCTTGGCTGAGATTGCCTCAACGACTAACGAAAATATCTTGACAGAGAAATTGTTGGAAGAAGTAGAAGACGATGCAACTCGCTTTGCTATTCTCAATAACTTCCTAGACGGTTTCCGTGGAACAGTCTTCCGTCAAACTCAATTCGCTGAGTTTGAACATGCTATCCATCAAGCAGATCAAAATGGAGAAGTCTTGACAAGTGATTTCCTCAATAAACTCTACGCTGACTTGAACCAAGAGTACTATGGACTCAGCAAGGAAGACAATCCTCAGATCCAATACGAATGGGCACGCATTCCTCACTTCTACTATAACTACTATGTTTATCAATATTCAACTGGTTTTGCAGCTGCTTCAGCCTTGGCTGAGAAGATTGTCCATGGTAGTCAAGAAGACCGTGACCGCTATATCGACTACCTCAAGGCTGGTAAGTCAGACTATCCGCTCAATGTCATGAGAAAAGCGGGTGTGGATATGGAGAAGGAAGACTATCTCAACGATGCCTTTGCAGTCTTTGAACGTCGCTTGAACGAGTTTGAAGCTCTTGTTGAAAAATTGGGACTAGCTTAAGATGGTAGAATCTTATAGTAAAAATGCCAACCATAACATGCGCCGGCCCGTCGTCAAGGAAGAAATCGTTGAACTCATGCGCCAGCGTCAAAAGCAGGTGACAGGTTCCTTGAAAGAATTGGAGACCTTCGCTCGCAAGGAGAACATTCCCATCATTCCCCATGAAACGGTCGCGTATTTTCGATTTCTCATGGAGACCATACAGCCCAAGAACATTTTGGAAATTGGGACGGCTATCGGTTTTTCAGCACTCTTGATGGCGGAACATGCTCCAGATGCCAAGATTACAACCATTGACCGTAATCCAGAAATGATAGGCTTTGCCAAGGAAAACTTTGCCCAGTTTGACAGACGTCAGCAAATCACCCTCTTAGAGGGAGATGCAGTCGATGTTTTATCCAGTCTGACAGAAACTTATGATTTTGTCTTTATGGACTCAGCCAAGTCCAAGTACATCGTCTTTCTGCCTGAAATCCTCAAGCACTTGGAAGTTGGTGGAGTGGTGGTCTTGGATGATATTTTCCAAGGAGGAGATGTTGCCAAGGACATCATGGAAGTCCGCCGTGGTCAACGAACGATTTACCGTGGTTTGCAAAGACTTTTCGATGCAACTTTGGACAATCCAGGTCTAACAGCAACTTTAGTTCCACTTGGAGACGGCATTCTCATGCTACGAAAGAATGTAGCTGATGTCCGACTTCCTGAGAGCGAATAATTTTCAGAAAAATTTAAGAAATTATAGTAAAATAGATAAGGTAACACTTACCGTAAAAGGAGTAAACATGAAGAAAAAACTTATGGCAGGAGCCATCACACTTTTATCAGTAGCAACACTTGCAGCTTGTTCAAACAGTTCTGAAGGAAAAGATTTGATCAGCATGAAGGGCGATGTGATTACAGAACATCAATTCTTTGAAGAAGTAAAGAATAATCCAACCGCACAACAAGTCTTGCTCAATATGACTATCCAAAAAGTATTTGAACAACAATATGGATCAGAGGTAACGGATAAAGATGTGGATGACGCCGTTGCGGAAGAGCAAAAGAAATACGGCGATAGCTACAACAGCGTGCTTCAACGTGCAGGTATGACACCTGAGACTCGTAAAGCTCAAATCCGCACTAGCAAATTGGTTGAATTGGCAGTTAAGAAGGCTGCTGAGAGTGAGTTGACAGACGAAGCCTACCAAAAAGCTTTTGAGTCTTATACACCAGATGTAACAGCTCAAATCATCCGTATGGACAATGAAGATAAGGCAAAAGAAGTGCTTGAAAAAGCCAAAGCAGAAGGTGCGGATTTTGCTCAATTAGTAAAAGACAACTCTAACGATGATAAGACAAAAGAAAATGCTGGCGAAATCACTTTTGACTCTGCTTCTACAGAACTTCCAGAACAAGTCAAGAAAGCAGCCTTTGCCTTGGATGTGAACGGGGTTTCTGATGTGATTACAGCTACTGGAACACAAGCCTACAGCAGTCAGTTCTACATCATCAAAGTAACGAAGAAAACAGAAAAATCTTCTAATATAGAGGATTATAAAGAAAAATTGAAGACCATCATCTTGACTCAAAAACAAAATGATTCAGCCTTTGTTCAAGGAATCATTGGTAAAGAATTGCAAGCTGCTAATATCAAGGTCAAAGACCAAGCCTTCCAAAACATCTTCACCCAATACATCGGTGGTGGTGACTCAAGCTCAAGCAGCAGCTCTTCATCTAACTAAGAAAGCAAAAAACAAATCTCAAAGGAGATTTGTTTTTTTATACTTAAAACTAGAAAATGAGTAAAATTCGAAGGATTAAAGGATAAGAGTTTTTTTCTTTCTGAAAAAGTGGTATAATAGCAATCAAAACTAGAAAATAAAACGGAATTGGGAACAGAAGCGTCTGTTCCTATTAGAGTGGTGAAATATGAAAATTAGTAAAAGGCACCTACTAAACTATTCCATTTTGATTCCTTACTTCCTTTTATCGATTTTGGGGCTGATTGTGGTGTACTCGACAACGAGTGCAACCCTGATTGAAGAAGGGAAAAGCGCCTTTCAATTGGTGCGTAACCAGGGGATCTTCTGGATAGCTAGTTTGATTCTGATTGCCTTAATCTATAAATTAAAATTAGGTTTCCTAAGAAATGGTCGTCTCATCTTTATCGTAATGATTGTGGAGATGGTTCTTTTAGCTCTGGCGCGACTGGTCGGAACACCTGTCAATGGAGCATACGGATGGATCTCTGTAGGACCTGTAACGATTCAGCCTGCGGAATACCTTAAGATTATCATCATCTGGTACCTGGCACATCGATTTTCAAAACAACAAGATGAGATTGCGGTTTATGACTTCCAGGTTTTGACACAGAATCAGTGGCTACCTCGAGCTTTTAACGATTGGCGTTTTGTTCTGCTGGTTCTGATTGGTAGCTTGGGAATTTTCCCAGACTTGGGAAATGCGACCATCTTGGTCTTGGTGGCGCTCATCATGTATACCGTAAGTGGGATCGCCTATCGTTGGTTTTCGACCATTCTGGCTCTCTTGGCAGGGAGCTCAATGTTAGTCTTGTCTGTCATTCGCTTTGTTGGGGTTGAAAAGTTCTCTCAAATTCCTGTATTTGGTTACGTTGCTAAACGTTTTAGTGCCTTCTTTAATCCCTTTAATGACTTGGCGGGTGCAGGACACCAGCTCGCAAATTCCTACTATGCAATGGTAAATGGAGGCTGGTTCGGACTGGGACTAGGGAATTCTATCGAGAAGCGTGGTTATCTGCCAGAAGCCCATACGGATTTTGTCTTTTCGATTGTCATCGAGGAGTTTGGATTCGTAGGAGCCAGTATGATTTTGGCTTTACTCTTCTTCTTGATTTTGCGAATCATCTTGGTTGGTATTCGAGCAAAGGACCCCTTTAACTCCATGGTTGCTATTGGTGTCGGAGGAATGATCCTTGTTCAGGTCTTTGTCAATATTGGTGGGATTTCAGGGTTGATTCCTTCTACAGGGGTAACCTTCCCCTTCCTTTCACAAGGTGGGAACAGTCTATTGGTATTATCCGTGGCCATCGCGCTTGTATTGAACATTGATGCAAGTGAAAAACGTGCCAAACTTATCAGAGAATACGAGAATCAAACCGATGAAAATCTGTAAGGATTGAATGGAAAGGAAAGTATATGTCTCTTCAAAAATTAGAAAACTATAGTAATAAAGCAGTCGTCCAAGAAGAAGTCTTGATTCTGACTGAACTATTAGAAGATATCACAAAAAATATGCTGGCGCCAGAAACTTTTGAAAAGATTATCCAGTTGAAGGAATTATCAACTAGCGAGAATTATCAAGGGCTCAATGACCTAGTGACCAGTCTTTCAAATGAAGAAATGATTTACATTTCGCGCTATTTCTCTATCCTTCCACTTTTGATTAATATCTCTGAGGATGTGGATTTGGCCTATGAGATTAATCACCAAAACAATGTGGACCAAGACTATTTAGGAAAATTATCTACAACGATTAAGATGGTAGCTGAAAAAGAAAATGCAGCCGAAATTTTAGAAAAGTTAAATGTAGTTCCTGTCTTGACCGCCCATCCAACGCAAGTACAACGCAAGAGTATGCTGGATTTAACCAACCATATCCATACGCTCTTGCGCAAGTACCGTGATGTCAAACTCGGCTTGATTAATAAAGAAAAATGGCACACGGATCTCCGTCGTTATATTGAGATTATCATGCAAACGGACATGATTCGTGAGAAGAAATTGAAAGTAACCAACGAAATCACCAACGTGATGGAGTACTATCAAAGTTCTTTCTTGAATGCTGTTCCACGTTTGACGGCTGAGTATAAGAAACTAGCTAAGGAACAAGGTATCGAACTCCAACATCCAAAACCGATTACCATGGGAATGTGGATTGGAGGAGACCGTGATGGCAATCCTTTCGTAACTGCTGAAACCCTCAACAAATCTGCCTTGACCCAGTGTGAAGTCATCATGAATTACTACGATGAGAAGATTTATAACCTCTATCGTGAATTCTCACTCTCAACCAGTATTGTGAATGTCAGCGACAAGGTTCGTGAGATGGCTCTTAAGTCACAGGATAACTCGATTTATCGCGAAAAAGAACTCTATCGTCGTGCCCTCTTTGACATCCAAGCTAAGATGCAGGCAACCAAGACCTATCTTATCGAAGATAAGGATGTTCATCCAAGATATGCTACCGCAGATGAATTTTACCAAGACTTGTTGGCCATCCGAGATTCTCTATTAGAGAACAAAGGTGACTACCTGATTTCAGGAGAATTTGTCGAGTTGATGCAGGCAGTTGAAATCTTTGGTTTCTACCTTGCCTCTATCGACATGCGCCAGGATTCTAGTGTTCACGAAGCCTGTGTGACTGAATTGTTAGCATCAGCTGGTATCAACGACCACTATAGCGATCTGTCTGAAGACGAAAAATGTAGCCTTCTCTTAAAAGAGTTGGAAGAAGACCCTCGTATCCTCTCAGCCACTCATGCTGAAAAGTCAGAACTTCTTGAGAAGGAACTATCTATCTTTAAAGCTGCCCGCAAGTTGAAGGATAAACTGGGTGAAAACGTCATTCGTCAAACCATCATTTCTCACGCAACAAGTGTCTCCGATATGCTAGAGCTAGCCATTATGCTCAAGGAAGTAGGCTTGGTTGATGCCCAAAAAGCCCGCGTTCAGATTGTTCCCCTGTTTGAAACGATCCAGGACTTGGATCATTCGGAAGAAACCATGAGAAGATATTTCTCTCTTCCTTTGGCTAAAAAATGGATTGCTTCAAAAGATAACTATCAGGAAATCATGCTTGGCTACTCTGATAGTAACAAAGATGGTGGTTACCTGTCATCGTGTTGGACCCTTTACAAGGCGCAACAACAACTGACTGCTATTGGGGATGAATTTGGCGTTAATGTTACCTTCTTCCACGGTCGTGGTGGTACTGTGGGTCGTGGTGGTGGACCAACTTATGAAGCTATTACATCTCAACCACTCAAGTCCATCAAGGACCGTATCCGTCTGACTGAGCAAGGAGAAGTGATTGGAAACAAATACGGTAACAAAGACGCGGCCTATTATAACCTTGAAATGTTGGTTTCTGCAGCCATTAACCGTATGATTACCAAGAAGAAGAGTGATACCAACACATCGAACCGTTACGAAGCTATCATGGATCAAGTAGTAGACCGTAGTTATGATATCTACCGTGATTTGGTTTTTGGAAATGAACATTTCTATGACTATTTCTTTGAATCAAGTCCAATCAAGGCTATTTCAAGCTTCAATATCGGTTCGCGTCCAGCAGCTCGTAAGACCATCACTGAAATCGGCGGTTTGCGTGCTATTCCTTGGGTCTTCTCATGGTCACAAAGCCGTGTCATGTTCCCTGGTTGGTACGGAGTGGGATCAAGCTTTAAAGAGTTTATTGATCAAGATCCGAAGAATATCGAGTTTCTTCGTGACATGTACCAAAACTGGCCTTTCTTCCAATCTTTGCTTTCCAATGTAGACATGGTCTTGTCTAAGTCTAATATGAACATTGCTTTTGAATATGCCAAGCTCTGTGAAGACGAAGAAGTGCAAGCTATCTACTATACTATTTTAGATGAATGGCAGTTGACTAAGGATGTTATTTTAGCTATCGAAGGTTATGACGAACTCTTGGCCGAAAACTCTTACCTAAAAGACAGTCTAAACTATCGTATGCCTTACTTTAATATCCTGAACTACATCCAGTTGGAGTTGATCAAACGTCAACGTCGCGGAGAATTGTCGGCAGACGAAGAAAAACTAATCCATACAACTATCAACGGAATTGCAACTGGTCTGCGTAATTCAGGCTGATATTCTACAAACTTCCTCTTTTTTCAAGGGGAAGTTTTTGAATTGTTTAAAAAATTCTAAAAATAAGCTTGACAAGTAGTTGAAAAATGATATAATTTAAACATTCAGAAAGTAATCATGCTCATTTTTTAGAGAGTCTGTGGTTGGTGAAAGCAGATAGATGAAATTGATGAAATTGGGCTGAATGTACTTAAGAATTTGAAATCATAAAAATTCGGTGAGCACACCTTACAGTGCAACTCGTTATTGCGAGAAAGAGCGATAGGGATATTCCCTATAATTGAGGTGGCACCGCGCATCGACGTCCTCACACAAGTTTTTTGTGTGAGGACTTTTTCTATGGGGAGGAAAGATATTGGAATTTAAACGATGGCATCGCTTGATGATGTGATTTAAAAAGTTAAGGTAAAAGAATTAAGGAGAAAGAAAAATGAAAAATAAACGTTTGATTGGAATTGTCGCTGGATTAGCAGTATTGGTGGTGGCTAGCTTGATTTATTCATCAATGAACAAACCAGCAGCTAAAGAAGAGCAAAAGGTTGCTAAGGTTGGTGTCCTTCAATTTGTTAGTCACCTATCCTTGGACTTGATTTACCAAGGGATTCAAGATGGACTAGCTGAAGAAGGCTATAAGGACGACCAGGTAAAAATCGACTTTATGAACTCTGAAGGAGATCAGAGCAAGGTTGCAACCATGAGTAAACAATTGGTAGCAAATGGAAACGACGTTGTTGTTGGGATTGCGACACCAGCTGCTCAAGGACTCGCTAGTGCTACAAAAGACCTACCTGTTATCATGGCTGCTATTACAGACCCAATCGGTGCTAACTTGGTCAAAGATTTGAAAAAACCAGGTGGCAACATCACAGGGGTGTCAGACCACAACCCTGCTGAACAACAAGTAGAGTTGATTAAAACCCTCACACCAGATGTCAAAACAATCGGTGCTCTTTACTCAAGTAGCGAAGATAACTCAAAAACACAGGTAGAAGAATTCAAGGCTTATGCTGAAAAAGCAGGTTTGACAGTCGAAACATTTGCCGTTCCATCAACCAATGAAATTGCTTCAACAGTTAATGTTATGACAAGCAAGGTCGATGCAATTTGGGTTCCAATTGACAACACCATTGCATCCGCATTTTCAACAGTTGTTTCAAGCAACCAAACAGCTAAAAAGCCAATCTACCCAAGTGCCACTGCCATGGTAGAAGCAGGTGGATTAGCATCTGTAGTAGTTGACCAACACGATCTTGGTGTGGCTACTGGTAAGATGATTGCTAAAGTTTTGAAAGGTGAAAAACCAGCTGATACGCCAGTTAATGTCTTTTCAACTGGTAAGTCAGTGATTAACAAAAAACTAGCGCAGGAACTTGGTATCACCATTCCTGAGTCCGTTCTAAAAGAAGCAGGACAAGTGATTGAATAAAGATAAAGGAGGAGTTGGGGACATCTCCTCCCATTTTTACTAAAGAAAGAAATGAGTGAAAGATTATGATAGTATCCATTATTTCTCAGGGGATGGTCTGGGCGATTTTAGGTTTGGGAATCTTTATGACTTTTCGAATTTTGAATTTTCCAGATATGACTACTGAAGGTTCTTTTCCTCTTGGGGGAGCAGTAGCTGTAACCTTGATAACACAGGGAGTCAATCCGTTTTTAGCAACCTTGGCTGCAGTAGGAGCGGGCTGTCTAGCTGGTATGGCGACGGGACTCTTATATACCAAAGGAAAAATCCCAACCCTCTTATCAGGAATTCTGGTCATGACTTCCTGCCATTCCATCATGCTCATGATTATGGGGCGTGCCAACTTGGGGCTTCTTGGAACCAAGCAAATTCAAGATGTCTTGCCTTTTGATTCAGACCTTAACCAACTCCTGACCGGATTAATCTTTGTAGCTCTTGTTATTGGCCTTATGCTCTTTTTCCTTGATACTAAATTAGGTCAAGCTTACATCGCTACAGGTGACAACCCCGATATGGCTCGTAGCTTTGGTATCAATACGGGACGTATGGAACTCATGGGCTTGGTTCTCTCAAATGGGATTATCTCGCTTGCGGGTGCTTTGATTGCTCAACAAGAAGGATATGCAGATGTTTCTCGAGGAATTGGAGTGATTGTCGTGGGACTTGCTAGCTTGATTATTGGTGAGGTATTGTTCAAGAGTTTGACCCTGGCAGAGCGACTCATGACCATCGTTGTAGGGTCTATTGCTTATCAGTTCCTCGTTTGGGGAGTGATTGCTCTTGGGTTTAATACAAGTTATCTTCGTTTGTACAGCGCCTTGATTTTGGCAGTTTGTCTCATGATTCCAACCTTTAAAAGCAAATACCTGAAAGGAGTCAAGTTTAGCAAATGACAGCAATTGTAGAATTAAAAAATGCTACCAAAGTCATTACGAATGGCTTTGATGAGGAAAAAATCATTCTGAATGATGTTTCTCTTGAAATTTTCGAACATGATTTCATTACTATCCTAGGTGGAAATGGAGCAGGGAAGTCAACGCTTTTTAACACTATTGCAGGTACCTTACCTTTAACAAGTGGGAGTATCCGTATCATGGGCGAGGATGTGACGCATTTTTCACCTGAAAAGCGGGCTAAGTACTTGTCTCGTGTCTTTCAGGATCCTAAGATGGGTACGGCTCCCCGTATGACAGTAGCGGAAAATCTCTTGATTGCCAAGTTTCGTGGTGAAAAGAGAGGCCTCCTTCCTAGGAGACTTTCAAGCCACCGAGAGGAGTTTCAGACTACCATTGAAAAAGTGGGAAATGGGCTTGAAAAGCATCTAGATACTCCGGTTGAATTTTTATCAGGCGGTCAACGCCAGGCCTTGAGTCTCTTGATGGCAACCTTGAAGCGGCCTGAGTTGCTCTTGTTGGATGAACACACAGCAGCACTCGACCCCAAGACCAGCGTGGCTTTGATGGCATTAACGGATGAATTTGTCACAAAAGATAAGCTGACTGCCCTCATGATTACCCACCATATGGAGGATGCGTTGAAGTATGGAAATCGTTTGATTGTCATGAAAGAAGGTCGTATCATCCAGGACCTCAACAAAGAAGAAAAAGCAAAAATGAAGATTTCAGACTACTATCAATTATTTGAATAAAGTAGAGAATTTTTCGTCAAGAAATAGAGGAGATAAAAAACTTAGAAACACGGAAGTGTTTCTGAGTTTTTTATCTCCTCTTTCTATCTAGAAAAATAAGGCAAAGAGAATTACGGAAAGTGTATGAAATGGTTTACTTTTTTTCAGAAATAAGCTATACTAGATAACGTGAAACTATGATAAGATGGAGGTATTGTGTATGGTTGACAAGCAAGTCATTGAAGAAATCAAAAACAATGCCAACATTGTGGAAGTCATAGGTGACGTGATTTCTTTACAAAAGGCTGGACGGAACTATTTAGGGCTCTGTCCTTTTCATGGTGAAAAGACCCCCTCTTTCAACGTAGTCGAAGACAAGCAGTTTTATCACTGTTTTGGATGTGGGCGTTCAGGAGATGTCTTTAAGTTCATCGAAGAATACCAAGGTGTGTCTTTTATGGAAGCTGTTCAGCTCTTAGGTGAGCGCGTCGGTATTCAACTGGCTATGACGGTACAGTCTCGTCCTCAACAGGCTTCACCTCATCAAGCACTATATGATATGCATGAAGAAGCCGCCCGTTTTTACCATGCCATCCTCATGACGACCAAGATGGGAGAAGAAGCAAGGGCTTATCTCTACAAACGCGGATTGACAGATGATGTTCTGAAGCACTTCCAGATTGGACTGGCTCCAGCAGAGAGAAGCTATCTCTATCAACGTTTAGCTGACAAGTTCGAGGAAAAGGATTTATTGGATTCGGGCTTGTTCAACCTGTCAGATGGCAATCAGTTTTATGATACTTTTTTTGGACGTATCATCTTTCCTTTGGCCAACGACAAGGGGCAGGTCATTGCCTTTTCAGGTCGTATTTGGCAAGAAACAGATAATCAGACTGCCAAGTATAAAAATAGCCGCTCGACTGCAATTTTTAACAAGAGTTATGAATTGTATCATTTGGACAAGGCAAAAAAGGGAACAGGTAAAAATACAGAACTCTACCTGATGGAAGGCTTCATGGATGTGATCGCAGCCTACCGTGCTGGTATAGAAAATGCTGTGGCTTCTATGGGGACAGCGCTGAGCAAGGAACATGTTGACCACCTCAAACGCTTCACCAAAAAGATTGTTCTCAGCTATGATGGTGACAAGGCAGGACAGGCAGCGACAGCCAAAGCTCTGGAAGAATTAAAAGATTTCTCAGTGGAAGTTGTCCGAGTACCTGATGCCATGGACCCAGATGAGTATTTACAAAAGAATTCTCCTGAAGATTTGGCCTACCTCTTAACCAAGACACGTATCAGTCCCATAGAGTTCTATATTCACCAACTCAAACCTGAGAATAGTGACAACTTGCAAGCGCAAATCGAGTTCATTGAAAAGATTGCTCCCTTAATTGCCAAAGAAAAGTCGATCACCGCCCAGAATTCCTATATCCACATTCTGGCGGATAATCTACCTTCCTTTGATTACCAGCAAGTAGAACAGATTGTAAATGAAAGTCGGATTGTTCAAAGGCAGGAGAGGGTAAAGGAGCAACCTACACCCGTAGCGATTAGTTTACCTGTAACGCGGCAACTGACGGCTGTTATGAGAGCAGAGGCTCATCTCCTCTATAGGATGGCTGAGAATCCAGTTGTTTTAAATGACTACCGATTAAGAGAAGGTTTTTTCTTTGATACCCCAGAATTTCAGATTCTTTACGAATTATTAAGTGAGCAGGGAGAAATTGGATCAGAGGAACTGTCTCATCAGACGCCTGAGGTTGAAAATGCTTGGTACCATGTGCTTAGTCTGGATTTGCCTGCAGAGATGTCGCCTCAAGAACTTTCTGAAGTCGAAGCGACTCGTAACCGTGCCCTCCTCAGCAAGGACAACTTAAGAATTAAAAAGAAAGTGCAGGAAGCTAGTCATGTAGGAGATACAGACACAGCCTTGGAAGAATTGCAACGATTGATTTCCCAAAAGAGAAGAATGGAGTAATAATGGCAACAAAACAAAAAGAAGTAACGACATTTGATGTGCAAGTAGCAGACTTTATCCGTAACCACAAAAAAACAGGAACAGCAACAGATGACGAAATCAATTCAAGTCTGGTTATTCCTTTTACTTTAGATGCAGATGGCATTGAAGACCTTTTACAACGGATTCAGGATGCTGGAATTTCTATCACAGATAATGAAGGAAATCCAAGTGCACGTGTCCTTAGTACAGAAGAAGAGCCTGAACTTAGTGATGAGGACTTGATTGGCTCAACCTCTGCCAAGGTTAATGACCCTGTCCGTATGTATTTGAAGGAAATTGGGGTTGTTCCTCTCTTGACTAACGAAGAAGAAAAAGAATTGGCTTTAGCAGTTGAAGCTGGTGATATCGAAGCCAAACAACGTCTTGCGGAAGCCAACCTTCGTTTGGTGGTTTCGATCGCTAAGCGCTACGTAGGTCGTGGCATGCAGTTTCTTGATTTGATTCAAGAAGGAAACATGGGCTTGATGAAGGCTGTTGACAAATTTGACTATTCAAAAGGCTTTAAGTTTTCTACTTATGCAACTTGGTGGATTCGTCAGGCGATTACTCGTGCCATCGCTGATCAGGCGCGTACCATTCGTATCCCTGTTCACATGGTTGAAACGATTAACAAGCTTGTCCGTGAACAACGTAATCTTCTTCAAGAACTGGGTCAAGATCCAACTCCTGAACAAATCGCTGAACGTATGGATATGACACCTGACAAGGTGCGTGAAATCTTGAAAATCGCCCAAGAGCCAGTATCACTTGAAACACCGATTGGTGAAGAGGACGATAGCCATCTTGGGGACTTTATTGAAGACGAAGTGATTGAAAATCCAGTGGATTATACAACGCGTATCGTCTTACGCGAGCAGTTGGATGAAGTCTTGGATACTCTCACAGACCGTGAAGAAAACGTTCTGCGCCTTCGTTTCGGGCTGGACGATGGGAAAATGCGCACCCTTGAAGATGTTGGTAAAGTCTTTAACGTAACTCGTGAACGTATCCGTCAGATCGAGGCCAAGGCTTTGAGAAAATTGCGCCAACCAAGTCGCAGCAAACCCCTTCGTGATTTTATTGAAGATTAGAGTGAGGAATAACATGGCTTATACAGAAGAGCAAATTGAAACGATCAAAACACGCATTTTAAATGCTTTGGAAGAAGTCATCGACCCTGAGTTGGGAATTGATATTGTCAACCTAGGTTTAATTTATGAAATTCGTTTTGATGGTGAAACTGGTCACACTGAAATTGATATGACCTTGACAACTATGGGCTGCCCACTGGCTGACCTTTTGACAGACCAGATACATGATGCGATGACAGATGTGCCTGAGGTAACCAATACCGAAGTTAAATTGGTCTGGTATCCAGCTTGGACAGTTGAAAAAATGAGCCGATACGCGCGTATCGCCCTAGGAATTAAATAAAGACTAAGAATAATGCGAGAGACGATTGGAAAATAGGGTGAATTTATCCTTTTTCCTATGGTCTCTTCTTTCTTTTGCTGATTTTCTGGAAATAAAATGGTATAATGAAAGGTATGGAAAACGAAAAATTGCGTATTAATATGCTGAGTTCAAGTGAAAAAGTAGCTGGTCAAGGAGTGTCAGGAGCATATAGAGAATTGGTTAGTCTCCTTCACCGTGATGCCAAAGACCAGTTGATTGTTACAGAGAATCTTCCTGTTGAGGCAGATGTAACTCACTTTCATACCATTGATTTCCCTTATTATTTATCTACATTTCAAAAGAAGCGATCTGGGAGAAAAATTGGCTATGTGCATTTTTTGCCTGATACGCTTGAGGGGAGTTTGAAAATTCCATTTTTCTTAAAGGGAATTATCAAACGCTATGTTTTTTCATTTTACAACCGAATGGAACACTTGGTGGTGGTTAATCCCATGTTTATCGAGGATTTGGTGGCAGCTGGTATTCCGCGTGAAAAAGTAACTTATATTCCAAACTTTGTAAATAAGGAAAAATGGCATCCACTACCAGCTGACCAAGTAGCGAAACTTCGTCAGGAAATGGATTTAGCTGAGAATCAGTTTGTTGTTGTCGGTGCAGGTCAGGTTCAGAAACGTAAAGGAATTGATGACTTTATACGTCTTGCTGAGGAATTGCCAGAAATTACTTTTATCTGGGCTGGTGGTTTTTCATTTGGCGGGATGACAGATGGTTATGAACGCTATAAAAAAATCATGGATAATCCACCTAAAAATCTAATTTTTCCAGGTATTGTTCCTCCAGAGCGAATGCGAGAACTCTATGCTTTAGCGGATCTCTTCTTGCTACCAAGTTACAATGAACTATTCCCAATGACCATCTTAGAGGCAGCTAGTTGTGAAGCACCGATTATGCTAAGAGATTTGGATCTGTATAAGGTTATTCTTGATGGGAATTATCGTGCTACAAGTGATGTTTCCGAGATGAGAGAAGCAATCCTAGAATACAAGAATGACCCTGAAGCCTTAAAAGACTTGAAAGAAAAAGCTCGCGAGATCTCCAAAGAGTACTCTGAGGAGCATTTGTTGGAAATCTGGTTAAAATTTTATCGAGAACAGGCTGCTTTGGGCAAAAAGTGAGGTAATTTATGCGAATTGGTTTATTTACAGATACCTATTTCCCTCAAGTTTCTGGGGTCGCGACTAGTATTCGGACCTTGAAGACGGAGCTTGAAAAGCAGGGGCATGCAGTTTTTATCTTTACAACGACTGATAAAGACGTAAACCGATATGAGGATTGGCAAATTATTCGCATTCCGAGTGTCCCTTTCTTTGCATTTAAGGATCGACGATTTGCCTACCGAGGTTT
This sequence comes from Streptococcus oralis, assembly GCF_001588645.1. Lineage (GTDB taxonomy): Bacteria > Bacillota > Bacilli > Lactobacillales > Streptococcaceae > Streptococcus > Streptococcus oralis_AB. The sequence goes on from NZ_LAYF01000013.1 coordinate 180,066, forward strand.
TACAAAGGCGCTTGAAATTTCCAAGCAGTATCAACTCGACATCATTCATACCCAGACAGAATTTTCTCTTGGTTTGTTAGGGATTTGGATTGCGAGAGAATTGAAAATTCCAGTTATTCATACCTACCATACTCAGTATGAAGACTATGTGCATTACATTGCTAAGGGTATGCTAATTCGGCCGAGTATGGTGAAATATTTGGTGCGTGGCTTCCTTCATGATGTAGATGGCGTGATTTGCCCTAGTGAAATTGTTCGTGACCTTTTATCTAAATACAAAGTCAAGGTTGAAAAGCGTGTCATCCCAACTGGAATTGAGCTGGCTAAGTTTGAACGACCTGAGATCAAAGAGGAAAACTTACTAGAGCTTCGCTCGAAGTTAGGTATTCAGGAAGGCGAGAAAATGCTGCTGAGTCTTTCTCGTATCTCCTTTGAGAAGAATATCCAAGCAGTCTTAGCAGCCTTTGCTGAGGTATTGAAAGAAGAAGACAAGGTGAAGTTGGTTGTTGCTGGAGACGGACCTTATCTGGACAGTCTGAAAGAACAAGCAGGGAAATTAAACATACAAAAACATGTGATTTTTACAGGTATGATTGCTCCAAGTGAGACAGCCTTGTACTATAAAGCAGCTGATTTCTTTATTTCAGCCTCTACGAGTGAAACTCAGGGTTTAACCTATCTAGAAAGTCTAGCCAGTGGAACGCCTGTTATTGCTCATGGCAATCCCTATCTTGAAAATCTGATCAATGATAAAATGTTTGGGACCCTCTACTATGGAGAACGAGAGCTTGCAGGAGCTATCCTTGAAGCTTTGATCGCTACTCCTGATATGTCTGAACAAAAGTTAGCGGATAAGTTGTACGAGATTTCGGCTGAAAATTTTGGGAAACGAGTTCATGAGTTTTACCTTGATGCTATTATCTCAAATAACTTTGAACATGAGTTACATGATGGACAGCCTGTCACTCAGCGCTTTTTAAAAACGATTCTCTATCTACCTCAACAGGCTGTTACAAGCCCAGTAAAAGAATCCAAGCGTATTTTAAGAGCGTCTCGAAAACAATTGTCTAGCATCAGAGATTATTGGAGAGACGAATTCAAATAATAGAATAAGAGGAAGAAAAAATGAAAAAATTAATGAGAAGTGGGAAAGATCAAAAAATTGGTGGAGTATGCGCAGGAGTTGCTCATTATTTTGATATCGATCCAACAATTGTTCGTGTCATTTGGGCTGTTCTTGCATTTTGTTATGGGACAGGAGTCCTTGCTTATATCATTTTATGGTTGATTGCACCAGTTTCAACAGAATATTAAATTAGAATTATATAGAAAAAGGAGAAGTTATGGCTTTTGGAGATAACGGAAAACGTAAAAAAACTTTGTTTGAAAAGGTGACGCTTGTTGTCGTGCTCATCATGTTGTTTGTAACCCTTGCTGGTATCTTTGCAACTGCGCTTGGAGCTTTTAGTAGATTCTAAGCAAGCTGCGAGGATAGAAACAATAACTAATGACTGGGTTCTCCCCAGCCTTTTTAAAGTGAGAAGAAAATATGAGTATGTTTTTAGATACAGCCAAGATTAAGGTCAAGGCTGGTAATGGTGGCGATGGCATGGTTGCCTTTCGCCGTGAAAAATATGTCCCTAATGGTGGTCCTTGGGGTGGTGATGGTGGACGTGGAGGTAACGTTGTTTTCGTGGTAGACGAAGGCTTACGTACCTTGATGGATTTCCGTTATAACCGTCATTTCAAGGCTGATTCCGGTGAAAAAGGAATGACCAAAGGAATGCACGGACGTGGTGCAGAAGATCTTCGTGTTCGCGTACCACAGGGGACTACTGTACGTGATGCGGAAACAGGAAAAGTCATTACAGACTTGATTGAACATGGTCAAGAATTTATCGTGGCTCATGGCGGTCGAGGTGGTCGTGGAAACATCCGTTTTGCCACTCCAAAAAATCCTGCACCTGAAATCTCTGAGAATGGAGAACCAGGACAAGAACGCGACTTGCAACTGGAATTGAAGATTCTAGCGGATGTCGGCTTGGTCGGTTTCCCATCTGTTGGAAAGTCAACTTTGCTTAGTGTTATCACTTCAGCTAAACCTAAAATCGGTGCTTACCACTTTACGACGATTGTTCCTAATTTGGGTATGGTTCGTACGCAGTCAGGTGATTCTTTTGCAGTAGCAGATCTTCCAGGTTTGATTGAAGGGGCCAGTCAAGGGGTTGGTCTTGGAACCCAGTTTCTCCGTCATATCGAACGTACACGAGTTATCCTCCATGTCATCGATATGTCAGCTAGTGAAGGACGTGATCCTTATGAGGACTACCTTGCTATCAATAAGGAATTAGAATCCTACAACCTTCGTCTTATGGAGCGTCCACAGATTATTGTGGCCAACAAGATGGATATGCCTGAAAGTCAGGAAAATCTGAAAACTTTCAAGGAAAAGTTGGCAGCTAACTACGACGAGTTTGAAGAACTACCAGCCATCTTCCCGATTTCTGGTTTAACCAAGCAAGGGTTGGGGACCCTTTTGGATGCGACAGCTGAATTGTTGGACAAGACTCCAGAATTCCCAATCTATGATGAATCCGATATGGAAGAAGAGGCTTACTATGGCTTTGACGAGGAAGAAAAAGCCTTTGAGATTAGTCGTGATGATGATGCGACATGGGTACTTTCTGGTGAAAAACTCATGAAACTCTTTAACATGACCAACTTTGACCGTGACGAATCAGTCATGAAGTTTGCCCGTCAGCTTCGTGGTATGGGGGTTGACGAAGCCCTTCGTGCACGTGGTGCCAAAGATGGCGACTTGGTCCGCATCGGTAAATTTGAATTTGAATTTGTAGACTAGGAGATTGATATGGGAGATAAACCGATATCATTCCGAGATGCAGATGGAAATTTTGTTTCTGCAGCAGACGTATGGAATGAAAAGAAACTAGAAGAATTGTTTAATCGTCTCAATCCCAAACGTGCTCTTAGATTGGCACGTATGAAGAAAGAAGAAACACTTTCAAATGAATAAAAGAATCCCGTGATTAAAAATCACGGGATTTGTTTATTCACTAAAGAAAAATGGCGGCGCATATTTTTTAAGACTCTCAAAACAAGCCTGCGCTTTTGCAGCATCTTCACAGATAATCATGCAGACGTCATCTCCACAAAGGGTTGCAACGATATCTGGAAAGGCCAAGGAATCAATTACAGATCCAAACGATTGGGCTAAACCGGGTAAAGTTTTCAAAATAACCTGGTGTTGCACAGGACGCAGCATAACAAGAGCGTCTTCCATATAGTTTTCAAGACGTTTTTCCCACTTGGAGATAGAGCCTGTATTTAGCACATAATAAGAATTATCCTCTTCGCGCACTTTTGAAAGGTTCATGGTTTTGATATCGCGTGATAAGGTAGCCTGAGTAACTTGGATATCATTTTCCGCTAACAAAGCTTGTAATTCAGCTTGAGTATGGATTTTGTTTTTTGAAACGAGAGCGCGGATAAGTTGGTGTCTGTGTTCTGATTTGTTCATAAAGTAAGTACTCCTTTTACAAGGTACAGTAGCGTGGACTGAACGATAACGTCAGTCGGGTGGTAGGCGGTATTGTCACGTATGATGATTTCAAAGTCAGTAGGATAAAGAACTAGATGGAGAGATTCTCCTTCTTTTAACTTGTCACTAGTTGGGTGCAGATAAACTGGGTAGCAATCCGTTCATCTACATTGATGTTCTTTATGACAGTGAATCCTTCAATTTGGGTAGCTTTTTGTCACGGCGTTTTGTGAATTCACTCTAAATGTAATTCACAGAGATTTCCAACATGTGGTCTAGTAGCGTGTATGATAAATGGTTACACATGTTGGTTAGAGGGAGTATCTTTTTTCCAAGTTCCGTCTAGGGGCTTCTAAAATGCTTTCAGATGAACTGAATTTGATACAAAGTTTATGTTTGATTCGACTGTTCAAGTGGAAAACTTTGGTTATAGGAAGTTCAATGGTCAAATTCATTGACTTTTCCTTTGAATACGTCCATATTGAAAGTCTGGTAGATTATACCTTTTGACAAGGTAGGATAAGACTAGACTGTGCTAAATCAACAGTCAACTGATAGTCTGTATTATCTCGAATTGTAATCTCAAAGTCTGTTGTATAGAGAACCAAACGGAGAGTATCTCCTTCTTTAAGTTTGTAGATAGTTGGTTGAAGCTCTAGCTTGAAGTCCATCCATTCATTTGGTTGGATTTCTTCAATCGTCAAGAGATTGGTTCGATTTTGAAGATTAAGGTAGCCTTTGGTGATGACACGTTGGGCACTTGGGTTGAATGGCAGTTCACAGAGATTTTCTAACATGTGGTAACGACCGTTGTCAATGGTTCTAGCACTTAAAACAGCTGGATAAGGTTGCAGATATTTCTTTTGTCCAAGTTCTAACAGTTGGGCTGATAATAAGCCCTTGTTCGTACTTGATTTGACACGAAGTTTCAGCTCCACTCGCCCATTTAAGTGAAGGTCTTGACTCACTGGAAGGTCAATGGTGATCTGATTGGCTTTTCCTTGATATAGTTCAGTGTTGAAGGTCTGGTAAGTTTTTCCATAACGATCAAAATCTTTTTGATCATACTGGTTTTGAATCACTTTTTCTTCAGTTCCAAGAGAGAAGCTATGCAGTTCCTCCTGTTTGCCAAAGTTATCAAGACCTTGCCATCTTTGCGGTGCGATATTGTCCTGCCAGATGACAGTCGGAAGTTGATAGCCTGAGTCAAGTCCTAACAATTTCTTACTTAACAAGGCATTCATTGACTCGCGGAAGTCAATCGACTGCCAATTATTCATATAAACATGGGCACCATGATGGAAAAAAAGGTGCTTATTGATATGAGCTGGAAGAGCATGAAACATCTGGTAAACATGAAGTGGTTTGACATTCCAATCCTGGGAACCATGCGTAAAGACGACCTCAGCTTTAACCTTGTGAGCATTGAGTAGATAGTTGCGGTCATGCCAAAATTGATTGTAGTCACCAGTCTTGCGATCTAATTGTTCTTTTACCTTTTCTAAATCCGCTTTGTGGGCCTCATTAGCACGGATATAGTCTCCAGCTAAGAGATTGCGGGAATAGGTCAATTCAGCAAGTGAGTCAAAATCCTCACCTGGGTATCCACCTGGGCTGGTCACCAGACCATTTTCCCGATAGTAGTTATACCAAGAGGAAATACCTGCTTCCGCAATGATTACTTCCAAACCATCAACACCAGTGGTAGCGAGACCATTGGACATGGTGCCTAGATAGGAAATACCTGTTGTTGCGACTCTCCCGTTTGACCAGTCAGCCTTGACTTGACGATTGCGTGTATGGTCCGTGAAAGCACGGCAACGGCCATTAAGCCAATCAATGACATTTTTATAGGCCTCAATTTGCTGGTAGTCACCATTGGTCATGATACCTTGCGAATCCCTAGTACCAATACCCGATACATAGAGATTGGCAAATCCACGTGGGAGGAAGTAGTCGTTGAGGGTATATGAGCTATTGATATGAGATAGCTTTTCTTCAACTTCTGAGACGACTTCTGCTTGACCATGAGGTTCGACTAAATTTAGCTTAGGTTCCTCAAGTTCAATGGTGTGGGGCGGTTTGACCTCAAGCTCTCCTTCCATTTTGTAGAGAGCTTTGTCACTGGCTTTGTCGTTGGTCCCTTGGTGATAAGGACTGGCAGTCATAAGAGTAGGTACTTGACCATCGTAACGTGGGCGGATAACGCTGACTTTGACTAAATCAGGGAGTCCATCTTTATCAGTATCCACACGGCTCTCGACATACACGACTTCACGAATGACATCATGAGTAGAGAAGGTAGCCAAGCTCTTACCGTTAAAGTAGTGGTAGTGATTGTCTTCTGAAATGAGTCCATCACTAACAAGCTGATCGATGAGCGTATTTCCTTTTTTCGTTCGCGTATTGAGTAACTGATAAAGATTTTCAATGAGATCCCCATAAACAATAGGAAAACCAGTTTCTTTACGAAACTGTTCGGCATCCTCAAAGTCAACAAGATAGCTAAATCCTAAAAGTTGAAAAACTACTGTGTAGAAAATCTCCGCAGTTAACTCACGGTCTGACTGGAAAAAAGTTACTAAATCTGTTTCTTTATCCGCAGCCAAAGTCGACAAGGCATAATCCGTGTCAGAATAAGTGAAAAAACTCCAACGAATGAAGTCTTCAAACTGTCTTTTTAAGGACAGTTGGGGTGACAGCTTTAGACCAAGACCTTCTAATTCCTCAAATCGTTGAGAACTAGTGGTTGGTTGATAGCTGAATTGATTAAAACGCATGTTTCTCTCCTTTGAAAACAGACTGGATTTATTATATCAAAAAAGAGGGAAAAATGGAATAAATAAACTTAAATGAAATAAATTTCTTAAACCAGCATATCTATTTGGTAAGTTATTATAAAATACTGAATAAATACCATAGAAGTAAGCCTTTTTCTAGAGATTTTTATATGTAAAACTGCATATAACTCCTATCTTTATTATTCTTCGTTTGGTATAAATATATCTAAATTTACATTTAAAACTATTATATAATATTAATTTTTTATTTGCTTCCTTTGAAAAATGAAAAAGTTTTTAACTGATGATATTGAAAAGAAAGCATCCGAGTAGCTTCAATATCCAACTTAAAATGGTATAATAGTAGTAAAACGAAAGCAAGGAGGAGAAGAAATGATTGCACAGCTCGACACCAAGACTGTTTATAGTTTTATGGAAAGTGTGGTTTCGATTGAAAAATATGTACAAACGGCTAAAGAGTATGGCTATTCTCACCTTGCTATCTTGGATGTGGATAATCTCTATGGGGCTTATCATTTTTTAGAAGTGACTCGAAAATATGGAATCCAACCTTTAATTGGTCTTGAAATGTCCTTGATCAAAGATGAGGAGAATATTTCTTTCCGTTTTCTAGCTCTATCCACTAAAGGGTATCAAGAGTTGATGAAGTTATCCACTTTAAAAATGACTGGACGGAAAAATTGGTCTGACTTCACCAGCCACCTCGAAGATGTAGCCATTATTGTTCCCTATTTTAATGGGGTCGAACAGCTGGATTTGGGGCATGATTATTTTATCGGTGTCAGTCCAGATGCTCCTCAAGAAGTCTTTACCAGCCCCATTCTTCCACTCTACCAAGTCAACTCTTTTGAAAAAGAAGACCTACAGGTTTTGCAAATTTTGTCAGCAGTCAAGGACAATGTTAGCCTAAGAGAAGTAGATGTGCATTCACAACAAGGGATTTTTTTACCTGCCTCAGATTTAGAAGCTCGGTTTAAAAATCGCTTCCCTCAGGCGCTTGCCAATCTCCAGGATTTGATAGAAAATGTAAGCTATCAAATCGACCCAAGTTTAAAACTTCCTCGCTTTAACCCTGAAAGACCAGCGGTGGAAGAGCTTCGAGCAAGAGCTGACAAAGGCTTGAGTGACAAGGGGCTAACCTCAGCTATCTATCATGAGCGACTGAATGAGGAATTAGCTGTGATTCATGATATGGGCTTTGACGACTATTTCCTTGTAGTCTGGGATTTGCTCCGTTTTGGACGTTCCCAAGGCTACTATATGGGTATGGGGCGTGGTTCTGCTGTGGGTAGTTTGGTCGCCTACTCACTTGATATTACAGGAATCGATCCGGTTGAGAAGAACTTGATTTTTGAGCGCTTTTTAAATCGTGAGCGCTACACCATGCCTGATATCGATATCGACATTCCTGACCTCTATAGACCCGAGTTCATTCGTTATGTTCGTGATCGCTATGGAAGTCAACATGTGGCGCAGATTGTCACTTATTCGACCTTTGGAGCAAAACAGGCAATTCGTGATGTTTTCAAACGCTATGGCGTTCCAGAGTACGAATTAACAAATATTACGAAAAAAATCAGTTTCCGAGATACGCTAAAGACGGCCTATGAAAAGAATTTGCAATTTAGACAGGTCATCAATAGCAAGATTGAATACCAAAAAGCTTTTGAGATTGCTCGAAAGATTGAAGGTTATCCTCGTCAGACCTCTATCCATGCTGCCGGAGTCGTTATGAGTGACCAAGACTTGACGGACTATATTCCTCTAAAATATGGTGAGGATATGCTAATCACCCAGTATGATGCTCATGGTGTTGAAGCCAATGGACTTCTAAAAATGGATTTCCTCGGTTTACGTAACCTGACTTTCGTACAAAAAATGCAGGAATTGCTTGCGGAGTCAGAGGGTGTTCATCTAAAAATCGAAGAGATTGACCTGGAAGACAGTGAAACTTTAGCCCTCTTTGCAGCTGGAAATACGAAAGGTATTTTCCAATTTGAACAACCTGGCGCCATTCGACTCTTGAAACGGGTGAAACCACAAGTCTTCGAAGAAGTGGTAGCAACGACATCCCTTAACAGACCAGGTGCAAGCGATTATATCGATAACTTTGTCGCTCGGAAGCACGGCAAAGAAAAGGTGACAGTGCTAGATCCTACATTGGAAGACATCCTGTCATCAACCTACGGTATTATGCTCTATCAAGAGCAAGTCATGCAGGTAGCTCAGCGCTTTGGAGGTTTCAGTCTTGGTAAAGCCGATATTCTCAGACGAGCCATGGGGAAGAAAAATGCTAAAGAGATGCATTTGATGAAGGAAGATTTTATCATAGGAGCTATGAAACTTGGGCATACAGAAGAAAAGGCCAACCAAGTTTTTGCAGTGATGGAAAAGTTTGCCGGCTACGGATTTAACCGATCTCACGCTTATGCCTACTCAGCACTGGCATTCCAACTAGCTTATTTCAAGACACACTACCCTGCTATTTTCTTCCAAGTTATGTTGAATTATTCCAGTAGCGATTACATTGTAGATGCATTGCAGATGGGCTTTGAAGTGGCTCCTTTAGCAATCAACAGCATTCCCTATCATGATAAAATTGCTCATAAGAAAATCTATCTTGGTTTGAAAGCTATTAAAGGGATGCCGAGAGATTTGTCTTACTGGATTATTGAAAATCGTCCTTTCTCAAGCATTGAAGATTTCGTCACACGTCTTCCCAAGAATTACAAGAAACTGTCGCTTTTGACGCCTTTGGTTGAACTAGGGCTTTTTGATGAATTTGACAAGAATCGCCAGAAAATCTTAGTGAACCTACCAAACTTATTTGTTTTTGTTGAGGAATTAGGTGGACTTTTTGCAGATACAAATTATAGTTGGACTGAAGCTGATGATTTTACTGAGGCAGAGAAATTTTACAAAGAGCAGGAACTGATTGGGGTAGGTATCAGTGCCCATCCTCTCCAAACTCTTGCCAAACAAGCCCTATATCCGACGACGCCAATCGCTAATCTAACCGAGGGAGCTCAAGCCACTCTCCTAGTTGAAGTTCAAAAGATTAAAGTGATTCGAACCAAGAAAGGCGAGAGTATGGCCTTTCTACAGGTTCATGATAGTAAGTCTCGGATGGATGTAACTGTATTTTCAGACCAGTATAGAAAATTTGCTTCCATTTTATCCGAAGGGAAATTTTACTACATCAATGGCAAAGTTCAATCTCGAGATGGTCGTCTGCAAATGATTGCACAAGATTTGAAAGAAGCAGTGGCGGAACGATTCTGGATTCAAGTTAAAAATCATGAATACGATAAAGAGATTTCAAATATCCTAGAACAATACAAAGGCCCAATCCCTGTCATTATCAGGTATGAAGAGGAAGGAAAAACGGTTGTTTCTACACAACATTTTGTAAGAAAAGATTCTGCTTTAGAGGAAAAATTAGAGGGAATTGCTATGAAAACGATTTATCGCTAAAAATACGGAAAATAGAAGAATTTTCGATTTAAATGTGGTATAATCAGTAAGAATGTTAAAAGAAAAAGGAGCATAAACCAAATGAAACGTATTGCTGTTTTGACCAGTGGTGGAGACGCCCCTGGTATGAATGCTGCCATCCGTGCAGTAGTTCGCCAAGCAATCTCAGAAGGAATGGAAGTTTTTGGTATCTATGATGGATACGCAGGTATGGTTGCCGGTGAAATTTATCCACTTGATGCTGCTTCAGTAGGAGACATCATTTCTCGTGGTGGTACTTTCCTTCATTCTGCTCGTTACCCTGAGTTTGCACAACTTGAAGGCCAACTTAAAGGGATTGAGCAATTGAAAAAACACGGTATCGAAGGTGTCGTAGTTATCGGTGGTGACGGTTCTTATCATGGAGCTATGCGCTTGACTGAGCATGGATTCCCTGCTATCGGACTTCCAGGAACTATTGATAACGATATCGTAGGGACAGACTTTACAATCGGATTTGACACTGCAGTAACAACTGCTATGGATGCGATCGATAAGATTCGTGATACATCGTCAAGTCACCGTCGTACTTTCGTTGTTGAAGTAATGGGACGTAATGCAGGTGATATCGCTCTTTGGGCAGGTATCGCAACAGGTGCTGACGAAATCATCATTCCTGAAGAAGGTTTCAAATTTGAAGACATCGTAGCAAGCATCAAAGCTGGTTATGAATGTGGTAAGAAACACAATATTATCGTTTTGGCAGAAGGTGTCATGTCAGCGGCTGAATTTGGTCAAAAACTAAAAGAAGCTGGAGATACAAGTGACCTTCGTGTCACAGAACTTGGTCACATCCAACGTGGTGGTTCACCAACTGCTCGTGACCGTGTATTGGCATCTCGTATGGGAGCACACGCTGTTAAACTTCTTAAACAAGGAATCGGTGGTGTCGCTGTCGGTATTCGTAACGAGAAAATGGTTGAGAATCCAATTCTTGGAACAGCAGAAGAAGGAGCTTTGTTTAGCTTAACAGCTGATGGTAAGATCGTTGTTAACAACCCTCATAAAGCTGATCTTGAACTTTCTGATTTGAACAAGAGCTTGTCCTAATCAACTTTCATTAATTTGGTAACATGACCATAAAAGGTCGAATTATATAAAGGAGTCACAAAAATCATGAACAAACGTGTAAAAATCGTTGCAACTTTAGGTCCTGCGGTTGAAATCCGTGGTGGTAAAAAATTCGGTGAAGACGGATACTGGGGTGAAAAACTTGACGTTGAAGCTTCAGCTCAAAATATTGCTAAATTGATTGAAGCAGGAGCTAACACTTTCCGTTTCAACTTCTCACACGGTGACCACCAAGAACAAGGTGAACGTATGGCAACTGTTAAACTTGCAGAAAAACTTGCAGGTAAAAAAGTTGGTTTCCTTCTTGATACTAAAGGACCAGAAATCCGTACTGAATTGTTCGAAGGTGAAGCTAAAGAGTACTCATACAAAACTGGTGAAAAAATCCGTGTTGCAACTAAACAAGGAATCAAATCAACTCGTGAAGTGATTGCTTTGAACGTTGCTGGTGCTCTTGACATCTATGATGACGTTGAAGTTGGTCGCCAAGTATTGGTTGACGATGGTAAACTTGGTCTTCGCGTTGTAGAAAAAGACGATGCAAGTCGTGAATTCATCGTTGAAGTTGAAAATGACGGTGTTATCGCTAAACAAAAAGGTGTAAACATCCCTAACACTAAAATTCCTTTCCCAGCTCTTGCTGAACGTGATAACGATGATATCCGCTTTGGTCTTGAACAAGGTATTAACTTCATCGCGATTTCATTCGTACGTACCGCAAAAGACGTTAACGAAGTTCGTGCAATCTGTGAAGAAACTGGTAACGGTCACGTTCAATTGTTCGCTAAAATCGAAAACCAACAAGGTATTGACAACTTGGATGAAATCATTGAAGCTGCTGACGGTATCATGATCGCCCGTGGTGACATGGGTATTGAAGTACCATTCGAAATGGTTCCAGTTTACCAAAAAATGATTATTACAAAAGTAAATGCAGCTGGTAAAGTCGCTATCACAGCAACAAACATGCTTGAAACTATGACTGAAAAACCACGTGCAACGCGTTCAGAAGTATCAGATGTGTTTAACGCTGTTATCGACGGAACCGACACTACAATGCTTTCAGGTGAGTCTGCAAATGGTAAATATCCACTTGAGTCTGTTCGTACAATGGCAACAATTGACAAGAATGCTCAAACTCTTTTAAAAGAATACGGTCGCTTGTCATCTGTTAACTTGTCACGTAATTCTAAGACTGAGGTTATGGCTTCAGCTGTTAAGGATGCGACAAATTCTATGAATATCAAGTTGGTGGTTACTCTTACTAAGACAGGTCACACTGCTCGTTTGATTTCTAAATACCGTCCAGATGCTGATATCTTGGCAATCACTTTCGATGAATTGACTCAGCGTGGTTTGATGCTTAACTGGGGAGTTATTCCAGTAACCACTGATCGCCCATCAAACACTGATGATATGTTTGATCTCGCTGAAAGAATTGCAGTTGAGCAAGGTTTGGTAGAATCTGGTGATGATATTGTTATCGTTGCAGGTGTACCACTTGGCGAAGCTGTTCGTACAAACACAATGCGCATCCGCACTGTACGCTAATCTAACACAAAAACCTATCATTTCAGGCTGAAAAGCTTGAGTGATAGGTCTTTTTTTATCAAAATGAGATGGTATTTAGTAAATAGGAATGGGAAAAAACTGAAAATTATGGTATAATAGAACGAAAAGACCTTTTTAGTAAATTTTGAAAGAGTAAAACATGAGAAAAATTGTCATCAATGGTGGACGTCCATTGCAAGGTGAGATCATCATTAGTGGTGCTAAAAATAGTGTTGTAGCGCTTATTCCAGCTATTATCTTATCAGATGATATTGTCACTTTAGATTGTGTTCCAGATATTTCAGACGTTGCTAGTCTTGTCGAAATTATGGAGATTATGGGGGCGACTGTTAAGCGTTATGATGATGTCTTGGAGATTGATCCAAGAGGTGTTCAAAACATTCCTATGCCTTATGGCAAGATTAATAGCCTGCGTGCTTCTTATTATTTCTACGGAAGTCTTTTAGGTCGCTTTGGTGAAGCTACAGTTGGACTTCCTGGTGGATGTGATCTGGGACCTCGTCCGATTGATCTTCACTTAAAAGCCTTTGAAGCCATGGGTGCTAAGGTCAGCTATGAGGGAGATAATATGAATTTATCTGCCCAAGGTAAGGGGCTTCATGGCGCAAGTATTTACATGGATACCGTTAGCGTTGGAGCAACGATTAACACGATGATTGCTGCGGTTAAAGCTAAGGGACGCACTGTCATTGAAAATGCGGCTCGTGAACCGGAAATTATCGATGTTGCCACCCTTTTGAACAACATGGGGGCCCATATTCGTGGTGCTGGGACTGATATTATCATTATTGATGGTGTCGAGAAACTTCATGGAACGCGTCACCAAGTAATCCCAGACCGTATCGAAGCTGGAACCTATATTTCACTTGCTGCAGCGGTAGGAAAAGGAATTCGCATTAACAACGTTCTCTATGAACACTTAGAAGGGTTTATCGCCAAACTAGAGGAAATGGGCGTTCGTATGACGGTCTCAGAAGACAGCATCTTCGTTGAAGAACAGTCTGGTTTAAAGGCCATCAATATCAAAACTGCACCCTATCCAGGGTTCGCAACCGATTTGCAACAGCCTATCACGCCTCTTTTACTAACTGCTCAAGGTCGTGGAACGATTATTGATACGATTTATGAGAAACGTGTCAATCATGTCTTTGAATTAGCGAAAATGGATGCAGATATTACGACTACAAATGATCACATTATTTACAACGGTGGTCGTAACTTACACGGTGCAAGTGTAAAAGCTACAGACTTGCGAGCTGGTGCAGCACTTGTCATCGCTGGCTTGATGGCTCAAGGCCAGACTGAAATTACGAATATTGAGTTTATCCTTCGTGGCTACTCAGATATTATTGAAAAATTGCGTAGTCTTGGAGCGGATATTACACTCGTTGAAGACTAAGCCGTTGAGGTGATTATGAATATTTGGACCAAATTAGCAATGTTTTCTTTTTTTGAAACGGAGCGCTTGTATTTGCGTCCTTTCTTTTTTAGTGACAGTCAAGCGTTTTTTGAGATTGCTTCAAACCCTGAGAATTTACAGTTTATTTTTCCCAGTCAAGCAAGTTTGGAAGAAAGTCAGTACTCACTTGCTAACTATTTTATGAAGAATCCTCTAGGTGTTTGGGCAATTTGTCTCCAAGGAAATCAGGAAATGATTGGCTCCATTAAATTTGAAAAGATTGATGAAATCAAAAAAGAAGCAGAAATTGGTTACTTCCTAAAAAAAGATTCTTGGTCACAAGGTTTTATGACTGAAGTGGTTACCAAGCTATGTCAGCTTTCATTTGAAGAATTTGGTTTAAAACAATTATCCATCATCACTCATTTGGAGAATCAAGCTAGTCAAAAAGTAGCCTTGAAATCGGGCTTTAGCCTCGTACGACAGTTTAAGGGGAGCGATCGATATACACGAAAAATGAGGGACTATCTTGAATTTCGGTATATAAAAGGAGAATTCAATGAGTAAACACCAGGAAATTTTGTCCTATCTGGAAGAGTTACCAATTGGGAAGAGAGTTAGTGTTCGCAGTATTTCCAATCACCTAGGTGTTAGTGACGGAACAGCCTACCGAGCTATCAAAGAAGCTGAAAATCGTGGCATCGTTGAAACTCGGCCACGTAGTGGAACCATACGGGTCAAGTCCCAAAAAGTGGCTATTGAGAGGCTAACCTATGCTGAAATTGCTGAAGTCACCTCCTCTGAAGTTTTAGCTGGTCAGGAAGGGCTTGAGAGAGAGTTTAGTAAATTCTCCATTGGGGCTATGACAGAGCAAAATATCCTGTCTTATCTCCATGATGGCGGTCTTTTGATCGTAGGAGACCGTACTCGTATTCAACTTTTAGCCTTGGAAAATGAAAATGCAGTCCTCGTTACGGGTGGTTTTCATGTTCAGGACGATGTTCTTGAGTTGGCTAATAAAAAAGGGATTCCAGTTCTGAGGAGTAAACATGACACTTTTACAGTAGCGACCATGATTAACAAAGCCCTCTCAAATGTTCAAATCAAAACCGATATTCTGACAGTCGAAAAGCTCTATCGTCCCAGTCATGAGTATGGTTTTTTGAGAGAAACGGATACAGTCAAAGACTATCTAGATTTGGTCCGTAAGAACAGAAGTAGTCGTTTCCCAGTCATTAATCAGCACCAAGTGGTTGTTGGGGTTGTTACTATGCGTGACGCAGGAGATAAATCCCCCAGTACGACGATTGATAAGGTGATGACACGTAGTATCTTCGTAACTGGCTTAGCGACCAATATTGCAAATGTCAGTCAACGAATGATTGCAGAAGACTTTGAGATGGTTCCCGTTGTCAGAAGTAACCAAACTTTACTCGGTGTCGTAACACGAAGAGATGTCATGGAAAAGATGAGCCGTTCCCAAGTTTCTGCCTTGCCAACTTTCTCAGAGCAAATCGGGCAAAAGCTTTCTTATCATCATGATGAAGTCGTCATTACTGTTGAGCCCTTCATGCTGGAGAAAAATGGTGTCCTTGCTAATGGAGTCTTGGCTGAAATCCTCAACCATATGACCCAAGACCTCGTTGTCAATAGCGGACGTAATCTCATCATTGAACAGATGTTGATTTATTTCTTGCAGGCTGTACAGATAGATGATACTCTGCGGATTCAGGCTCGGATTATTCACCACACGAGACGCTCAGCTATTATTGATTATGATATTTATCATGGTCATCAGATTGTTTCAAAAGCAAATGTTACGGTTAAAATTAATTAGAATCTAGGAGAAAAAATGATAACTTTAAAATCAGCACGTGAAATCGAAGCCATGGACAAGGCTGGTGATTTCCTAGCAAGTATCCATATCGGCTTACGTGATTTGATTAAGCCAGGCGTGGATATGTGGGAAGTTGAAGAGTACGTTCGTCGTCGTTGTAAAGAGGAAAATTTCCTTCCTCTACAGATTGGAGTAGATGGTGCAGTCATGGATTACCCCTATGCCACTTGTTGCTCTCTCAACGACGAAGTAGCTCACGCTTTTCCACGTCATTACATCTTGAAAGATGGCGATTTGCTCAAGGTTGATATGGTACTGGGAGGTCCGATTGCCAAATCCGACCTTAATGTATCTAAACTCAACTTCAACAATGTTGAGCAAATGAAAAAATACACCCAAAGTTATACTGGTGGTTTAGCAGACTCATGTTGGGCTTATGCGGTTGGTACACCGTCTGAAGAAGTGAAAAACCTGATGGACGTGACCAAGGAAGCTATGTATAAAGGAATTGAGCAAGCAGTTGTTGGCAATCGTATCGGTGATATCGGTGCAGCCATTCAAGAATACGCTGAAAGTCGCGGTTATGGTGTCGTTCGTGATTTGGTTGGTCATGGTGTTGGTCCAACAATGCATGAAGAGCCAATGGTTCCTAACTACGGTATTGCAGGCCGTGGACTCCGTCTCCGTGAAGGAATGGTACTAACCATTGAACCCATGATTAATACTGGTGACTGGGAAATTGATACAGATATGAAGACTGGCTGGGCTCATAAGACTATAGATGGCGGCCTGTCTTGCCAATATGAACACCAGTTCGTGATTACCAAAGACGGTCCAGTTATCTTGACTAGCCAAGGCGAAGAAGGAACGTATTAAAAAAAGGAGATTAGCTCCTTTTTTTGTGTCAACTTTAGTCAAAATAAATAAGCGTAGCAGACTTCTTACAAATTTATCCTTTTGTAGTAAAATAGGATTAGAATTTTGAGAAAGTAGGTAATTCGTTGGAGTCGATTATATTTCTAGTATCTGTTTTTTTAGCAGGTATCCTGTCCTTCTTTTCACCCTGCATCTTTCCTTTGCTACCAGTCTATGCTGGTATTTTACTGGATGATCTGGGAAATTCGAAAAGCTTTCGCTTTTTTGGAAGAGACGTTGCATGGTCTGGCTTAATTCGGACCTTGTGCTTTATTGCAGGAATCTCCCTCATTTTCTTTATTTTAGGATTTGGAGCTGGATTCCTAGGGCACATGCTCTATGCAGACTGGTTTCGTTATGCTATGGGAATAGTCATTATTCTTTTAGGGCTTCACCAGATGGAAATCTTGCATTTCAATAAACTGGAGGTTCAAAAGACAGTCACCTTCAAACAATCAAAGTCTAATCACTATCTGTCAGCCTTTTTACTTGGGATAACCTTTAGTTTTGGTTGGACCCCTTGTATCGGACCAGTCTTAAGTTCAGTCTTGGCCCTAGCAGCTTCAGGTGGCAGTGGTGCTTGGCAAGGAGCCGTGTTAACATTAGTATACACATTGGGAATGGCCCTTCCTTTCATTGTTTTGGCCTTGGCTTCGGGCTGGATTATGCCCTATTTTAGTAAATTAAAACCCCATATGATTTTACTAAAGAAAATCGGGGGAGCTTTGATTATTTTGATGGGATTATTATTAATGCTAGGGCAGTTAAATGCCTTGTCAGGAATTCTTGGATAAAAGGAGAAAAAAATGAAAAAAGTTATTTTTGCTGGATTGAGCCTCATGTCTCTATTCTTGTTGATTGCCTGTGGTGAAAAAGAAACCAAACAGACAAGCAGTCCCAAACAACCTGCTGTACAACAAATAGCAGTCGGTAAGGATGCGCCAGACTTTACCTTGCAGTCTATGGATGGCAAAGAAGTGAAGTTATCAGACTATAAAGGGAAAAAGGTCTATTTAAAATTCTGGGCTTCTTGGTGTGGACCATGCAAAAAAAGCATGCCTGAGCTGATGGAATTAGCTGCCAAACAAGATCGAGACTTTGAAATCTTGAGTGTCATTGCACCTGGTCTACAAGGTGAAAAAACAGTTCAAGACTTTCCAAAATGGTATCAAGAACAAGGATACAAGGATATTCCAGTTCTATATGATACGCAAGCAACTACCTTCCAAGCCTACCAAATTCGTAGTATTCCAACAGAATACTTGATTGACAGTCAAGGTAAAATCGGAAAAATCCAATTTGGTGCTATTAGCAATGCTGATGCAGAAGCGGCTTTTAAAGAAATGAAATAAAGAAAAAATCGCGATTTTTCGCGATTTTTTTATAGTTTTTCATTGATAAAGCGGATAAATTGATTCCACCAAACCTTCAAAAAGAAGGCTTTTTCAACTTTCTTTTCAGAAACCATTTCAAAAGATGGTTTGTCAGAAGTGAGATAGCCCTGGCCGACCAAATCCTGGTCATCATAGGTTAGAGTACCAACAACCTTGCCTTCTTCCAATGGAGCCATTTCTGATGTTGATTTCGGTGTGAATTGGAGAGCTGGTGTAGTACTGCTACCGATGCGTTGGACGATGGAAATGTCTGACTTAGCGACAGCTGTCACATTATCTTCTTTACCATCCAGAACTGTTACTTTACTATCGTTGTATGCTTCACCTTTCTGAACGACGGTTTTTAAGGCAAAGTTTGCAGAAATATAATCTAAAAGTGCAGAAGTAGCAGTAAAACGTGCATAAGGGTTGGTATCTTGTTGATCTGCATTCAAAACAACCGTAATAATACGCATCCCTTTCTCAACAGTTGTTCCAACGAACGAAGCACCAGCTTTATCAGTAGTACCTGTCTTTAGTCCATCAATACCACCACGATAGGCAGGCATTCCCTCCAACATATAGTTGGTTGAGTGGATTTCAAGCCCTGCAAAGGTAGAAGTTGGCTTTTTGGTGATTTCCAAAACTTGAGGATAATCTCGGATGAGGTTACGAGCGACGATTGCAACATCGTAGGCACTCAACTTGTTTTCATCGTCTTTCTTTGAACCAGGATAGATATTCTCGCCAAGGGTCTCATTATTTAAACCAGTAGTGTTTACAATAGTTGCATCTTGAATTCCCCATTCAAGAAGTTTAGCCCTCATCTTGTCTACAAAGTCTTTCTCAGAACCAGCAATCTTTTCTGCTAGCGCAATCGCAGCACTGTTTGCGCTGGATACCATTGTAGCCTCTAATAGTTGTTCAACAGTATAATTTCGAGCTTCCATAGGGACGTTACTCGCCTCAGAATTAGTTGTAAGTTTGTAAGGATAGTCCGAAATATCAACAGGTGTAGATAGGCTGATAGTTCCTTGTTCCAGAGCTTCATAGACCAGATAAACTGTAACTAGTTTTGTAATAGAAGCAATTTCTACAGGCTGATTTGCATCTTTTTCATAGAGGATTTTTCCAGTTGTAGCCTCGACAGCAATAGCATGTTTAGCAGCAACATCAAACTCCTGAGCAGAAACAGTAGAAGCTGCTCCAAAAACTAAAAGTGTCATAAAAGATAAAATTATTTTTTTCATATTAGCTTTATTTTATCATAAAGAAAAAAAATATTCTCGCTTTTTTACTAAAGCCATCTTATCTTTTTCAGAAATGTGGTAAAATAGAGAGAAGGAGGATACCTATGTTCCGCAGAAACAAATTATTTTTTTGGACAGCTGAAATTTTATTATTAACACTGATTTTCTATCTTTGGAGAGAAATGGGAGCCATCATTACTCCCTTTGTGACGGTTGTGAATACCATCATGATTCCATTTTTGCTTGGTGGATTTTTTTACTACATTACAAATCCAGTCGTTACTTTCTTAGAAAAGAGATGTAAAATCAATCGTCTAATTGGTGTCTTGGTCACTCTTTGTGCCTTAATTGGTGCTATCGTTGTAGGGGTCGTTTATCTCTTGCCGATTTTGATTAATCAGTTGACCAGCTTGATTGTTTCTAGTCAAAACATCTATAGTAGACTACAAGATTTGATCATCGATTTGTCCAAGAATCCTGTCTTCCAAAATATAGATATTCAACAAACTATTCAACAACTGAATCTCTCCTATGTGGATATCCTCCAGAATATCCTGAATAGCGTCAGCAATAGTTTAGGAAGCGTCCTTTCAGCCTTGTTTAGTACAGTTCTGATTCTCATTATGACCCCTGTATTCTTGATTTATTTCTTGTTGGATGGTCATAAGTTGCTACCAATGTTGGAACGTACCGTCTTAAAACATGACAAATTGAATCTTTCTAGCCTTTTAACCAATCTTAATACAACCATAGCGCGCTATATCAGTGG
Source organism: Streptococcus oralis (assembly GCF_001588645.1). Taxonomy (GTDB): domain Bacteria; phylum Bacillota; class Bacilli; order Lactobacillales; family Streptococcaceae; genus Streptococcus; species Streptococcus oralis_AB. Next base: position 200,125 of record NZ_LAYF01000013.1, read on the forward strand.
AATTGCGATTGATGCGGTTATTATTGGATGTTTAGCCTATATTGGTTATAGCGTTATCGGATTAAAGTACGCCCTAGTTTTTGCTATTTTCTCTGGAATCGCAAATTTGATTCCTTATGTTGGTCCAAGTATTGGCTTAATTCCAATGGTGATTGCGAATGTGTTCACGGATCCTCATCGTATGTTGATTGCGGTTGCTTATATGCTTATTATTCAGCAGATTGATGGAAATGTTCTCTATCCACGTATCGTTGGAGGAGTTATGAAAGTACATCCGATTACGATTTTGGTGCTCCTTTTACTGTCAAGTAATATCTACGGTGTCATAGGGATGGTCGTAGCAGTACCTACTTACTCCATTTTTAAAGAAATTACTAAGTTCCTAGCGAAATTATATGAAAACCATAAAGAAGCTAAGGAACTGGAAAAAACAGAATCAAATTAAAATCAGGGAAACCTGATTTTTTTGATGAAAAGACTATCGCCCAAACAAAATAAGTTTGAATTCATATTGCCATAAAGAAGCAGAAGAACAGGATTTGGTAAGATTTAGATTAATTCACAAAATATGTGTAAAACACTTGCAATTTAGCAGAAATTTGATAAAATAGTAAGGAAAGTTAGACTGTATTGCCTACTGTCTATCTATAAAATATATTTTATTGGAGGCTTTTACTCAAATGGCAAAAGAAAAATACGATCGTAGTAAACCACACGTTAACATTGGTACTATCGGACACGTTGACCACGGTAAAACTACCCTAACTGCAGCTATCACAACTGTTTTGGCACGTCGCTTGCCTTCATCAGTTAACCAACCTAAAGACTATGCGTCTATCGATGCTGCTCCAGAAGAACGCGAACGCGGTATCACTATCAACACTGCGCACGTTGAGTACGAAACTGAAAAACGTCACTACGCTCACATCGACGCTCCAGGACACGCGGACTACGTTAAAAACATGATCACTGGTGCCGCTCAAATGGACGGAGCTATCCTTGTAGTAGCTTCAACTGACGGACCAATGCCACAAACTCGTGAGCACATCCTTCTTTCACGTCAGGTTGGTGTTAAACACCTTATCGTCTTCATGAACAAGATCGACTTGGTTGACGACGAAGAATTGCTTGAATTGGTTGAAATGGAAATCCGTGACCTCTTGTCAGAATACGACTTCCCAGGTGACGATCTTCCAGTTATCCAAGGTTCAGCTCTTAAAGCTCTTGAAGGTGACTCTAAATACGAAGACATCATCATGGAATTGATGAACACTGTTGATGAGTACATTCCAGAACCAGAACGTGACACTGACAAACCATTGCTTCTTCCAGTCGAAGACGTATTCTCAATCACTGGACGTGGTACAGTTGCTTCAGGACGTATCGACCGTGGTACTGTTCGTGTCAACGACGAAATCGAAATCGTTGGTATCAAAGAAGAAACTTCAAAAGCAGTTGTTACTGGTGTTGAAATGTTCCGTAAACAACTTGACGAAGGTCTTGCAGGAGATAACGTAGGTGTCCTTCTTCGTGGTGTTCAACGTGACGAAATCGAACGTGGACAAGTTATCGCTAAACCAGGTTCAATCAACCCACACACTAAATTTAAAGGTGAAGTCTACATCCTTACTAAAGAAGAAGGTGGACGTCACACTCCATTCTTCAACAACTACCGTCCACAATTCTACTTCCGTACTACTGACGTTACAGGTTCAATCGAACTTCCTGCAGGTACTGAAATGGTAATGCCTGGTGATAACGTGACTATCGACGTTGAGTTGATCCACCCAATCGCCGTAGAACAAGGTACTACATTCTCTATCCGTGAGGGTGGACGTACTGTTGGTTCAGGTATGGTTACAGAAATCGAAGCTTAATTCGATTAAGTTCCCAGAAGAACAATTATTTAAGTCAGACACTAAAAGAATCTTGCCTTGCAAGGTTCTTTTTTTTCTTATTCTATTTGAAGTGCTTCTACTCTAGCAGTATAATCGTTTTTTTGGTATAATAAAAGTTATGGAAATCGAAAAAACCAATCGTATGAACGCCCTTTTTGAATTTTATGCGGCGCTTTTGACAGACAAGCAGATGAACTATATTGAACTCTATTATGCTGATGATTACAGTCTTGCTGAGATTGCTGAAGAGTTCGGTGTCAGTCGTCAGGCTGTTTATGACAATATCAAGCGGACAGAAAAGATTCTTGAAGACTATGAGATGAAATTGCACATGTATTCGGACTACATTGTTCGCAGTCAGATTTTTGATCAGATCTTGGAGCGTTATCCCAAGGATGACTTTCTGCAGGAGCAGATAGAAATTTTAACAAGCATTGATAATAGAGAATAAGAGGAAGAAAAATGGCATTTGAAAGTTTAACAGAACGTTTACAGAACGTCTTTAAAAATCTACGTAAAAAAGGAAAAATATCTGAGGCTGATGTCCAGGAAGCAACCAAAGAGATTCGCTTGGCCTTGCTGGAAGCCGACGTTGCCTTGCCTGTTGTAAAGGACTTTATCAAGAAGGTTCGTGAACGTGCAGTCGGACACGAGGTCATTGATACCCTCAATCCAGCCCAACAGATTATCAAAATCGTTGATGAGGAACTGACAGCTGTTTTAGGTTCTGATACGGCAGAAATTATCAAGTCGCCAAAAATTCCAACCATTATCATGATGGTCGGTTTGCAAGGGGCTGGTAAAACGACCTTTGCTGGTAAGCTGGCTAATAAACTCAAGAAGGAAGAAAATGCACGTCCTTTGATGATTGCTGCAGATATTTATCGTCCAGCAGCTATTGATCAGTTGAAAACACTTGGACAACAAATTGATGTTCCTGTCTTTGCGCTTGGAACAGAAGTACCAGCTGTTGAAATTGTTCGCCAAGGTTTGGAGCAAGCGCAAGCCAATCACAACGACTATGTCTTGATTGATACGGCAGGTCGATTGCAGATTGATGAGCTCTTGATGAACGAGCTTCGTGACGTTAAGGCCTTAGCCCAACCAAACGAAATCCTCCTCGTCATTGATGCCATGATTGGTCAGGAAGCGGCTAATGTTGCCCGTGAGTTTAATGCTCAGTTAGAAGTAACTGGTGTCATCCTTACCAAGATTGATGGGGATACTCGTGGTGGTGCGGCTTTGTCTGTTCGTCACATCACTGGTAAACCTATCAAGTTCACTGGTACGGGTGAAAAGATTACAGATATCGAAACCTTCCACCCAGACCGTATGTCAAGCCGTATCCTTGGTATGGGGGATATGCTCACTTTGATTGAGAAAGCTTCTCAGGAATACGATGAGCAAAAAGCCCTTGAAATGGCTGAGAAGATGCGTGAAAACACCTTTGATTTCAATGATTTCATCGATCAATTGGATCAGGTGCAAAACATGGGGCCAATGGAAGACTTGCTCAAGATGATTCCAGGTATGGCTAATAATCCTGCCCTTCAAAACATGAAGGTGGATGAGCGCCAAATTGCGCGTAAACGTGCCATTGTATCTTCCATGACACCCGAAGAGCGCGAAAATCCTGATTTGTTAAATCCTAGTCGTCGCCGTCGTATCGCTGCGGGTTCTGGAAATACCTTTGTCGAAGTCAATAAATTTATCAAGGACTTTAACCAGGCCAAACAGCTCATGCAAGGTGTCATGTCTGGAGATATGAACAAGATGATGAAGCAAATGGGAATCAATCCTAATAACCTTCCTAAAAATATGCCAAATATGGGAGGAATGGATATGTCTGCCCTTGAAGGCATGATGGGACAAGGTGGAATGCCGGATATGTTAGGTCTCGGAGGAGCAGGCATGCCAGATATGAGCCAGATGTTTGGTGGCGGACTCAAAGGTAAAATCGGTGAATTTGCCATGAAACAGTCTATGAAACGCATGGCTAACAAAATGAAAAAAGCGAAGAAAAAACGCAAATAAAAAAGGAAAGCAGAAGTGCTTACCTAAAAAAGAACTCTGAATCCGATTCAGAGTTCTTTTGTGTTTGATTGGTTTATTCCCACTCAACGGTTGCAGACTCCTTGAGAATCGCTATATAATAGGCTTTTTAAGGAGTTAGTAATTCTTTGGTGGGTTTTTTGGTGGGAATGTTATTTTGAAATTGATTGGTTCCCGTTGAAATGTACTAAGCTAGAAGATGGGAAAGAAACATTAATAATTCCGACCATTTCATTAGTGATAGCTTCATCAGCGCCATCCCATAGATGCGAGTAGTGTTTCAAGGTAATTTCAGGAGAAGAGTGTCCTAAACGTTTTGATAGAATAAGTACATCAGCATTTAATTCATTAATTAGCAGTGATGCATGGCTGTGACGGAGCCCCTTCGCTTGGCTAGGCTTTACGTGAGCTATCTTGGCGTACCTTTTAATAATCCTTGAGATTGTAGATTTCAACATAGGTAAGCCATCGTATGAAAAGATAAAATCGTTCTCGTGTCCTAGTCCAATCTTTTTTTGAGCTTCACGCCATTTTTTTAACACATCAATAGTATCTTTATCTAAACTAATCATCCTTTTCCCGTCTTTAGTTTTCGTATAGGAATTACGAGTCCATTCTTTTTTGTTTTTAACAATAAGCATATGATGAACTCGTAGGCGTTGCTTATCAAAGTCAACATCATTCCATTGAAGGGCACAACCTTCATTTACACGTACGCCAGTCATGAAATATACCCAAATCATCACGAAGTTTAAATGTTCATATACATCTTCAATGTAAATTTGCGAAATAACAGCTTCAAATTCGCTCTTAGTCCAATATGGGACATTACTTTTTCCTTTAGGAATTGCATTAGATTGCTTAGAAATATTTTTTTCCACATATCCCATTTGCAAAGCATAGTCTAATGATTTCCTAAACATGCCAAAGATGAGGCTAGCATATCCTTGTGAATATCCGGCACCATTCTCATCTTGACTAGTCAGTAACCATGTTCGAAACTTCTGGACTTGTTCGAGGGTAATCGAACGAAGTGTAGTGTCACCAAAACGATCACAAAGCTGTAAAAGGTTTTTCTCTCGAACTGAAAATGTGCTGTGCTCAACTGTTGTTCTGTAATATGGAATATAATGTTCTTCCATAAATTGCCGATATTTCATACGGTAGTTAGAATAACCTTGAGATTGATGATATTCATATTTCAGTCGGGTTAATTCCTTATTTGCTTCTGCAGCAGAATTAAATGGATTTCCGTGTTGATCTACCCTTGATTTCTTTCGTATACGTTTCCCCGTAACTCTATCTCTACCAAATTCGGTTTGAATAAAAAATTTTCCGAATTTATCAGTATAGACTCCAGGAAATTTAGTTTTCTGTTGATTTTGTGGCATTTTTACTCCTTATGAAGTGAAACACCCAGAATTTCTTCAACAGCAACGATAGGAACATGCCCTAAACGTCGATTATTATAAAAGGCATATCCCTTTTGTACCATAATTTGCTTAGCTTGTCTAATAATTGAAATGGCAGTATAGGGATTGTAACCCATTTTAATTAAATCTTCTTTGTTCATTGTTTGTTTCATAATTAATAATCCTCTTGAAATTTCTAAATTTTATTGCGATAATAGTAGTAGGTAATAGATATTATTACTAGTATATTTTGAGTTTGTTTCTGACACCGACCAAAGTTTGGAAACAAGCTCTTTTTTTTTGTTCTAAAAAATTTACACATATCTATTTCCTTTCTCAAATATTAAACTCAAACTGTTTACATATAAAAATATGTTTGTTGTTATATCAAGGTTTACAGCCATAAATATAAAAAAGTTATTATTTAATTTGCGTTATTTTTTATTGATATCTAAATCTTTATCAGGGAATTCTTTTAAAACATGATTTCTAATTTTATTTTTTTGATTTCGAGTATTAGATTTTATAATTTCGTCGAAAATATTATTCCTATAACCTAATGGATAATCTTTTAAAATGTGTTTATATGTATGAGTCGATGTAGTATCCTTATGACATCCTAACCCTTTTTCTCTAGCAATATCTAGTGATTTATAAAATAGCTTAAATATATCTCGAACGTGCCAAGTAATCATTAATCCAGTCTCGTTTCTTTTAGAATAATATTTTTCACTATTTTGAAAATATTCTATTATTGCTCTTTTGGTTCTACCTTTATTTTTGCTAAAACCAATATTTATTAATGCTAAAATTTCTTCATCTAACACCAAAGGGGACAATTTGTTAAGAGAGTAGTTATTTACTTGAATTAAAAATTCTTTAATATATCTTTGGGGACCGTATTTTCTATACACATCTTCAAGTACTCTTTTAGTTTCATTACTTGATTCTTCAATTAACTTTATGTACACGTTTATTGTTGAATGCAGTTTTGATTCCAAATATTCTATCAATTGTGCATCATTCAGTAAATCTAAGGAATTGGTTCCCCAAAATTTTTCTATTTTATTTTTCTTTAATACTAGTTCAAATCTTTGGACATTAATATTATCTAGTTTTGAACCATTTCTTCTGATTTGTCTTTTTCTTTTTGCTTTTTCAATTTTATCGTAAGTAACAGTTAATTCTTCATTACTAATCTTACAACTCAAAATTGGATAGTCATAGTTGTTCTTTTTACTTTTTTCATTTCCAAAATTTGGAGGGTATCCTGATGAAAGACATTTGTGTAGAAAACTTCTGAGCTGTAGGTTTGGAGTTTTATCAAAGGCAATAGTATAAGCGAGCTCAATTTCGAGAAAGAGGGCAGTCGAGTAATTAATGATAACACCGTAATTATTTTTAATAAAATCGATTGCGTTTGCTAATCTTTTTTTAATCCCCTCAATACCAACAGTTTCGAAATTTAAACCTCCGTGAATTAATTCAATGTAACAGTAGGGTGTTTTAAAATCTGATGTATCAAAAGAAATAGTGATATTCCCAAAAAATTCTGATTTAATATCTAAACCAAGTAACTCTCCATCTATAGAGGTTTTTAGATTACATGAACTATCCTGCTTTAAATTCTTAATTTCTACACGCTCTACAGAAAAATCCTGTAGGGATACTTTACATTTATCTATTCCAGCAAAACAAGACTTTGATGAGAAAACCTCTAATATACTATTTTCATTATTGATTTTTTCTTCTAAACGTCTTTGTTTTTCTTCCGGTGTTAATTTTCTTCTGGCCATTCTATTAAGTTCCTTTCACATAGTATTTTGATAAAGTATGTTGTTTGGGCTAAGATCAACATCTTTTTCTAAAGGTTAGTTTATTTTATTAAGTTTCCATTTATTTACCTCCTTATTTTTTTACATTAGTTAGTATGCCACAAATCTTTCAAAAAACGCCTATTTTTAGTAAAAACAAATTAAAAAATGAAAAAAATTTTTAAAAATGAAAAAAACACTCAGTTTTGAGTGCTTTAAAAAACGCGTAGTGACAAGGTTTTGAAAAAAAAGTAGGTTCTTTCCTACAAAAAAATTTTTATAAAATTTTTTTAGTTTTTGATGTTTTTTTATTTTTTATTTTTCATTTAGACTTAATATGCTGAGAAAAAGTTCAATAATTTCAGTACGATTTTTATTGAGTTGAATTTTTTATTTTAATGAGAGATATTATAATGTTTGGGAAAAGTTATTTAGTTTGCTTGTGCGATTAACTTATATGCATAGGATTTTTGAAGCTCTTCTGGTCGATTGTGTCCGATAGCACGTGATACAATTAAACAAGCCTTTCGATCAAGGACAACACCTTTTAATTCGCCTCGTAGATAAATTTTTTCTTTTTTATCTTTGATATCTTTGGGATCTCGCGCGACAAGAAGATAAAGACGTTTTGCGTATTCTGCACGGTATTTATGAGGTTTTAAAGCAGATGGAACCTGAAACACACGCTTTTTACCAGCTAGTTTAAATTCTTCAACAAGCCTCTCTAATTCTTCTTTGTCTCGTGTAATAATCGGAACCCAACGATCTCGTGCTCCTTTTGTTTTATGCTTTTTACCAATGATTTTAAGATAGTATCGACCATCTTCACGTTGGTGTAGAGAATCACCTGTGATAGCCTTTAATTCGTTTTTTCGTAGTCCAGTAGCAGAGACGATTGAAAACCAGCGATTATTCGTTTCTTCAGACATTCTATCATCGTTAGACTTTAAGCGATTATTCTTTTTGTCGGCTCGATATCGGATATCCGTTGCAACAAAAGTAGTAGAAGACACGCCTAAAACTTTGGCTAATGCTGCTTTATAGGTTGACTGGGTTGGAGCAGAAAGACCTGATTTCTTACAATGTTCTAAGTATCGATTTACTAAGTCAATCCATCCTTCTATATCGTTAGATTTATCAAGAGCTTCTAATTCTTCGGCAGTAGCAGTTGTAGCAACAAAGGAAGCGAATCTGCTCCATGAACCAGCATAGTTATGGAGAGTTCGATCGGTATGAATTAAATGAATGTCCTCTCCTGTTCTTTTGGATTCATTTCGCTTGATACCCTTTCCTTTTTTAAAGCGCGTGACTAGATTTGTTAATCCTTTTGATTGGACGAATTGTTTACGACCTTCGAAAGTAGTTAGAGAATCCATCTGTTGTTTCTTAGCTTTCTCTTTAGCTTTTCGTCGATCAGCACGACTACGTCTCTTCTTTGCCATAGTTCTTTCCTTTCTATAGTATATAATGTGCTTTTAAAGAAGATCTTAAGAAAAATCTTAAGGTCTTTTTTATTCAAGTTGAAGTAGTGCAGTGACTTAAGCTTATATTCACTGATGTAGTATCTTCCCTTTGCTTAGGGTGCTTCTTAATCAATGGCTAAGAAGATAACCAAGTCATTTTACAACATGACAAGTTGACTCAATTCAAATAAGATGTAGAGTTCCATCTTGCAGATAAAAATCTGTTGTTTTTTCTTGTTAGTCTTTTTCAGGTTTAAATGCTCTGAATTTCGCGACTGAGCTAAGCTAGTTTTTGTATTTGATTTTTAGACTTTTGTTATTTACTTTAGTTTTTATACTTTGATTTTTTACTTTGTTATGATCAAAAAATTTTTTTAAACTGCTGTGACATTATTTTTATTATCTATACATTTAT